>NZ_JAFEVQ010000017.1:0-92670 GCF_020882855.1 Curtobacterium sp. GD1
TTGAGTCCGGCGGCGTCCTACTCTCCCACAAGGTCCCCCTTGCAGTACCATCGGCGCTGAGAGGCTTAGCTTCCGGGTTCGGAATGTGACCGGGCGTTTCCCTCTCGCTATGACCACCGGAACACCTTCGACCCAATCGCTTGGAAGTTCGAAAGCTGTTCCGCGCATGCGCGGTGTTCAGTTTCTTGTTCCCGATCGTCTGTCGGGAACCACAAAGTGGACGCGAGCCCCACACCAAAGGTGTGGGAAATAGTTGTGTTGTCAAGTCTTCGGCTTATTAGTACCGGTCAGCTCCACGGGTCGTTAGTCCCCGCTTCCACATCCGGCCTATCAACCCAGTAGTCTGCTGGGAGCCTCTCACACTCAAGGTGCATGGAAATCTCATCTCGAAGACGGCTTCCCGCTTAGATGCTTTCAGCGGTTATCCGGTCCGAACGTAGCTAATCAGCGGTGCCCTTGGCAGAACAACTGACACACCAGAGGTTCGTCCATCCCGGTCCTCTCGTACTAGGGATAGATCTTCTCAAATTTCCAACGCGCGCAGCGGATAGGGACCGAACTGTCTCACGACGTTCTAAACCCAGCTCGCGTACCGCTTTAATGGGCGAACAGCCCAACCCTTGGGACCTACTCCAGCCCCAGGATGCGACGAGCCGACATCGAGGTGCCAAACCATGCCGTCGATATGGACTCTTGGGCAAGATCAGCCTGTTATCCCCGAGGTACCTTTTATCCGTTGAGCGACAGCGCTTCCACAAGCCACTGCCGGATCACTAGTCCCGACTTTCGTCCCTGCTCGACCTGTCAGTCTCACAGTCAAGCTCCCTTGTGCACTTACACTCGCCACCTGATTGCCAACCAGGTTGAGGGAACCTTTGGGCGCCTCCGTTACTCTTTGGGAGGCAACCGCCCCAGTTAAACTACCCACCAGGCACTGTCCATGAACCCGATCAGGGTCCTACGTTAGACATCCAGAGTGACCAGAGTGGTATTTCAACAATGACTCCACGAACACTAGCGTGCCCGCTTCACAGTCTCCCACCTATCCTACACAAGCCACACCGAACACCAATACCAAGCTGTAGTAAAGGTCACGGGGTCTTTCCGTCCTGCTGCGCGTAACGAGCATCTTTACTCGTAGTGCAATTTCGCCGAGTTCGCGGTTGAGACAGCTGGGAAGTCGTTACGCCATTCGTGCAGGTCGGAACTTACCCGACAAGGAATTTCGCTACCTTAGGATGGTTATAGTTACCACCGCCGTTTACTGGGGCTTAAATTCAGAGCTTCGCCCAAAGGCTAACCCTTCCTCTTAACCTTCCAGCACCGGGCAGGCGTCAGTCCGTATACATCGTCTTGCGACTTCGCACGGACCTGTGTTTTTAGTAAACAGTCGCTTCCCACTGGTCTCTGCGGCCTTCAACGCTCAGCGGAGCAAGTCCGCATCACGTGTCCGGCCCCCCTTCTCCCGAAGTTACGGGGGCATTTTGCCGAGTTCCTTAACCACGATTCTCTCGATCTCCTTGGTATTCTCTACCTGACCACCTGAGTCGGTTTCGGGTACGGGCGGCTGCAACCTCGCGTCGATGCTTTTCTCGGCAGCATAGGATCACTGATTTCCCCTTACGGGTACGCGTCGGATCTCAGGCATCTAGACGACGGATTTGCCTATCGTCAGCCCTACATCCTTACACCAGGATCACCTTACGGATACCATCGCCTGGCTCAGCTACCTTCCTGCGTCACACCTGTTCATACGCTAACCGCACCAGCATGGGGTCGAGCGTTAGACCGCACGCCATCACCCCGAAGGGATCCGGTCAACACGGGTTAGGACTCTTAGCACCACTGGATTAGCTTGGGCGGTTGTTCGCCGGTACGGGAATATCAACCCGTTGTCCATCGACTACGCCTGTCGGCCTCGCCTTAGGTCCCGACTTACCCAGGGCGGATTAACCTGGCCCTGGAACCCTTGGTCTTTCGGAGGACGGGTTTCTCACCCGTCTTTCGCTACTCATGCCTGCATTCTCACTCGTGTAGCGTCCACGGCTGGATCACTCCGCCGCTTCACTCGCCACACGACGCTCTCCTACCACTCCGCACGACTGAACCACGAAGGCTTATCGACTGTGCGAAATCTACAACTTCGGCGGTGTGCTTGAGCCCCGTTACATTGTCGGCGCGGAATCACTTGACCAGTGAGCTATTACGCACTCTTTCAAGGGTGGCTGCTTCTAAGCCAACCTCCTGGTTGTCTATGCAACTCCACATCCTTTCCCACTTAGCACACGCTTAGGGGCCTTAGTTGGTAGTCTGGGTTGTTTCCCTCTCGACGATGAAGCTTATCCCCCACCGTCTCACTGCTGCGCTCTCACTCACCGGCATTCGGAGTTTGGCTGACGTCAGTAACCTGTTGAGGCCCATCGGCCATCCAGTAGCTCTACCTCCGGCGAGAAACACGCAACGCTGCACCTAAATGCATTTCGGAGAGAACCAGCTATCACGAAGTTTGATTGGCCTTTCACCCCTATCCACAGCTCATCCCCTCCATTTTCAACTGAAGTGGGTTCGGTCCTCCACGACGTCTTACCGTCGCTTCAACCTGGCCATGGATAGATCACTTCGCTTCGGGTCTAGGACATGCGACTGAATCGCCCTATTCAGACTCGCTTTCGCTACGGCTGCCCCACACGGGTTAACCTCGCCACATATCACTAACTCGCAGGCTCATTCTTCAAAAGGCACGCCGTCACCCCTACAAGGAGGCTCCGACGGTTTGTAAGCAAACGGTTTCAGGTACTATTTCACTCCCCTCCCGGGGTACTTTTCACCTTTCCCTCACGGTACTTGTCCGCTATCGGTCATCTGGGAGTATTTAGGCTTATCAGGTGGTCCTGACAGATTCACACGGGATTTCTCGGGCCCCGTGCTACTTGGGATACACATCCGGCCATAACACCATTTCGTCTACGGGGCTGGCACCCACTACGGCCCGGCTTTCAAACCGGTTCGACTATGATGCGCTGTAACCGCCCCAGTCCGGCAGAACTGAGCGACGTGTCCCACAACCCCGACCATGCAACGCCCGCCGGCTATCACACATGATCGGTTTAGCCTCATCCGCTTTCGCTCGCCACTACTCACGGAATCACATGTTGTTTTCTCTTCCTGTGGGTACTGAGATGTTTCACTTCCCCACGTTCCCTCTACCCGCCCTATATATTCAGGCGGGAGTCACCAGGTCACAAAAGCGCCCAGCGGGGTTTCCCCATTCGGAAATCCTCGGCTCACAGCTCGATTATCAGCTCCCCGAGGCTTATCGCAGATTTCTACGTCCTTCTTCGGCTCCAGATGCCAAGGCATCCACCGTTTGCTCTTAGAAACTTGACCACAAAGATTAAAATTGCGATCGACTCGAACAATCACCACACCCGAGGGCCTGATCATCGTCACGAGCGATCTAAGATGCTCGCGTCCACTGTGTAGTTCTCAACATACGATCGGCACCACACTCCCCCAGGAGCAACGCTCCCAGCTTCATGCGGCCCACCGAAGAACCCAACCAGAACCCAAAGGCCCCAGTCACGGCTCAACCCCCGACCACACTCGGCCGAGAAGCCTGGTCCCTCAGGACCCAACAACGTGCACCAGCCGACCCGCTCACCCCCAACCCGTTCCAACCCGAACCACGAAGGCCCCGGCGTACTGAGGTCGAAAGCTGCGCTCCCGACTGCACTGTCAATGTTCCACCCATGAGCTACCGGCGAGAACGTTCGTCTCGATCCGGCGCCTGGACCCACCGTCCCCCGAAGGACACGACGAGCCAGATGCTCCTTAGAAAGGAGGTGATCCAGCCGCACCTTCCGGTACGGCTACCTTGTTACGACTTAGTCCTAATCACCGATCCCACCTTCGACGGCTCCTTCCACAAGGGTTAGGCCACCGGCTTCGGGTGTTACCGACTTTCATGACTTGACGGGCGGTGTGTACAAGGCCCGGGAACGTATTCACCGCAGCGTTGCTGATCTGCGATTACTAGCGACTCCGACTTCATGAGGTCGAGTTGCAGACCTCAATCCGAACTGAGACCGGCTTTTTGGGATTCGCTCCACCTTACGGTATCGCAGCCCTTTGTACCGGCCATTGTAGCATGCGTGAAGCCCAAGACATAAGGGGCATGATGATTTGACGTCATCCCCACCTTCCTCCGAGTTGACCCCGGCAGTCTCCTATGAGTCCCCGCCATAACGCGCTGGCAACATAGAACGAGGGTTGCGCTCGTTGCGGGACTTAACCCAACATCTCACGACACGAGCTGACGACAACCATGCACCACCTGTACACCGACCACAAGGGGGCGACCATCTCTGGCCGTTTCCGGTGTATGTCAAGCCTTGGTAAGGTTCTTCGCGTTGCATCGAATTAATCCGCATGCTCCGCCGCTTGTGCGGGCCCCCGTCAATTCCTTTGAGTTTTAGCCTTGCGGCCGTACTCCCCAGGCGGGGCGCTTAATGCGTTAGCTACGACACAGAAACCGTGGAAAGGTCCCTACATCTAGCGCCCAACGTTTACGGCGTGGACTACCAGGGTATCTAATCCTGTTCGCTCCCCACGCTTTCGCTCCTCAGCGTCAGTTACGGCCCAGAGATCTGCCTTCGCCATCGGTGTTCCTCCTGATATCTGCGCATTCCACCGCTACACCAGGAATTCCAATCTCCCCTACCGCACTCTAGTCTGCCCGTACCCACTGCAAGCCCGAGGTTGAGCCTCGGGATTTCACAGCAGACGCGACAAACCGCCTACGAGCTCTTTACGCCCAATAATTCCGGACAACGCTTGCACCCTACGTATTACCGCGGCTGCTGGCACGTAGTTAGCCGGTGCTTTTTCTGCAGGTACCGTCACTTTCGCTTCTTCCCTACTAAAAGAGGTTTACAACCCGAAGGCCGTCATCCCTCACGCGGCGTTGCTGCATCAGGCTTTCGCCCATTGTGCAATATTCCCCACTGCTGCCTCCCGTAGGAGTCTGGGCCGTGTCTCAGTCCCAGTGTGGCCGGTCACCCTCTCAGGCCGGCTACCCGTCGTCGCCTTGGTGAGCCATTACCTCACCAACAAGCTGATAGGCCGCGAGTCCATCCCCAACCAAAAAATCTTTCCACCACCAGACCATGCGGCCAGTGATCATATCCAGTATTAGACGTCGTTTCCAACGCTTATCCCAGAGTCAGGGGCAGGTTACTCACGTGTTACTCACCCGTTCGCCACTAATCCACCCAGCAAGCTGGGCATCATCGTTCGACTTGCATGTGTTAAGCACGCCGCCAGCGTTCGTCCTGAGCCAGGATCAAACTCTCCGTAAAAAATTACAACCAACACCCGAAAGCGTCAGCGAGTTGATTCTGACTGTTGACTGTCTACTGACAATCTTCAATCCAAAAGGAATTGTCTCCGAACCCACCAGCAAGCTGATGAGTCACGGGGTCAATAAATTGGCATTGACAATGTGCACGCTGTTGAGTTCTCAAGGACCAGACGCACTCCCCACTCGACCCGTGGAACACGAGCGTCGTCAGAGAGGCATTTCGTCTCACCCCGAACAGACCACTTCGAGAGTAGATCGTCATCGGGATTCGTTGCCTGAGCGGGACCCCGTCCGGACTGCATCTCCGGGGCGTTCGCTCCGGTGACCGTCTCGGCCGTTCCGTTCTCCGCCTCAGCGGCAACGAGTGATTACTCTACACAGGCCCCGGGGGCCCCGCCAACCGTCCCGCACCCCGGGCGTGTCGCACGGGCCGATCCGCGCGGAGACGCGGAACGGCCCGCCCCCACGGTGGGAGCGGGCCGTTCGGTGACGCGTGTCAGTGCTTGGCGATGACCGGGTTCTTGAGTGTGCCGATCCCCTCGATCGTCACCTCGACGACCTCGCCGTCGCGGATCTCGCCGACGCCGGCAGGGGTGCCGGTCAGGATGACGTCGCCGGGCAGGAGCGTCCAGATCGACGAGACGAACTCGATGAGGGACGGGATGTCGTGCACCATCTCGCTCGTCGAGCCCACCTGGCGCAGGTCGCCGTCCACGCGGGTCTCGATGCGGATGTCCGACGGGTCGATCTCGGTCTCGATCGCCGGCCCGAGCGGGCAGAAGGTGTCGAAGCCCTTGGACCGGGTCCACTGGCCGTCGCGCGCCTGCAGGTCACGGGCGGTCACGTCGTTGGCGATCGTGTAGCCGAGGATCACGCTCGCGAAGTCCTCGCGCGTGACGTTCTTCGCGAGCGAGCCGATCACGATGGCGAGCTCGCCCTCGTGGTCGACGCGTCCGACCCCGGCGGGGAGACGGATCGGGTCCTCGGGGCCGATCACCGACGTGTTGGGCTTGAGGAACACCACCGGGTCGTCCCCGGAGCGCTCGTCCATCTCGGACGCGTGCTCGGCGTAGTTGAGCCCCACGCCGATCACCTTCGACCGCGGGATGACGGGGGCGAGGAGCTTGGCGTCCGCCAGGGGCACCCGCTCCCCCGTGGTCTCGAACCCCTGGTACATCGGGTCACCCGCCAGCACGACCAGGTCGCGCTCGTCGAGGATGCCGTACCGGGGGTCTTCGCCCTTGCTGCTGAACCGTGCGATCTTCACCGTTGGAGCCTATCGACGTGTGGTGTGCGTTCAGGCCGGGTCGGTCAGGCGCGTCATCCACCCGTGCGGGTCGGGACGGCGGCCGTACTGGATGTCGGTGAGTTCGTCGCGCAGGGACATCGTCAGCTCGCCGGCCCCGACGGTCGGCGACCCGATCGTGAAGCCCTCGCCGCGGAGTTCCGCGATCGGGGTCACGACGGCGGCGGTCCCGCACGCGAAGGCCTCGGTGATGGAGCCGTCCTCGACGCCGTCACGCCACTCGTCGAGGGTCACCCGACGGCGTTCGACGCGCAGCCCGCGGTCCTCCGCCAGCTGCAGGATCGAGTCGCGCGTGATGCCCTCGAGGATGGAGTCGGAGTCCGGTGTGACGAGCGTGCCGTCCGCCTTCACCAGCACGACGTTCATGCCCCCGAGTTCTTCGAGGTACTTGCCCTCGACCGAGTCGAGGAACATGACCTGCTGGCAGCCGTGCTCGTACGCCTCTTGCTGGGGCAGGAGCGACGAGGCGTAGTTGCCGCCGGTCTTCGCCGCACCCGTGCCGCCCTTGCCGGCCCGGGCGTAGTTCGTGGACAGCCAGATCGACACCGGCTTCGGTCCGGAGGTGAAGTACGCCCCCGCCGGGCTCGCGATGCAGTGGTACGCCACCGCCTGTGCCGCACGCACCCCCAGGAACGACTCGGTCGCGATCATGAACGGCCGCAGGTACAGGCTCGTCTCGGCCGCCGAGGGCACCCAGTCGACGTCGGTCCGGACCAGCTCGCGGATGGAGTCGACGAAGGTCTCCACCGGCAGCTCCGGCAGCGCGAGACGCCGCGCGGACCGCTGGAAGCGCTTGGCGTTGGCGTCCGGGCGGAACGTCCAGACCGAGCCGTCGGCGTGCCGGTAGGCCTTCAGCCCCTCGAAGATCTCCTGCGCGTAGTGCAGGACGCTCGCGCTGGGGTCGAGGCTGATCGGCCCGTACGGGTGGACCGAGGCATCGTGCCACCCGGCGTCCAGCGTCCACTGCACGGTGGCCATGTGGTCCGTGAAGTGCTTGCCGAAGCCCGGGTCGGCGAGGATCTCCTCGCGCTCGGCGGCGGCACGGCGCTCGGGTGAGGGGGTGGTGGCGAACGCGAGTCCGAAGTCGGTGTCGGTGCTCATACGGGGAGACTCCTGTCAGGCGGTGGTGGTGCGTGCCGTGGCCGCGGCGGCGATGGCGTCGCCGATCTCGGCCGTGCGACGCTGCGAGGTGCCCCGGTCGGCGAGGTCGGCCTCGACCGCCCGCGTGACCGCCGCCGCGAGGTCGCTGCGACCGATGTGGTCGAGCAGCAGTGCGACGGACAGGATGGCGGCCGTGGGATCGGCCTTCTGCTGACCCGCGATGTCCGGCGCGGAGCCGTGGACCGGCTCGAACATGCTGGGGAAGGTGCCGTCCGGGTTGATGTTGCCCGAGGCCGCCAGACCGATGCCGCCGCTGATCGCGCCGGCCAGGTCGGTGATGATGTCCCCGAAGAGGTTGTCGGTGACGATGACGTCGAACCTAGCAGGTTCGCGCACCATGTGGATGGTGACGGCGTCGACGTGCTGGTAGTCCACCGTGACGTCCGGGTACTCCTGCCCGACGGCCGCGACGGTGCGCTGCCAGAGGGCTCCGGCGTGCACCAGGACGTTGCTCTTGTGCACGAGCGTGAGGTGCCGGCGCGGCCGCCGGTCCGCCAGCTCGAACGCGTACCGGACGACGCGCTCGACGCCGTACGCGGTGTTCAACGAGACCTCGGTCGCGATCTCCTGCGGGGTCCCGACGCGGATGGCGCCGCCGTTGCCGACGTACGGTCCCTCGGTGCCCTCGCGCACGACCACGAAGTCGACGTCACCGGGGGACGTCAGCGGCGTCGTGACCGACGGGTAGACGACGGTCGGGCGCAGGTTCACGTAGTGGTCGAAGGCGAACCGCAGCTTCAGCAGCAGCCCGCGCTCGATGATCCCGCCGGCGAGCCGGGGGTCGCGGGGGTCGCCACCGACCGCGCCGAGCAGGATCGCGTCGTGGGTGGCGATGGCGGACATGTCGTCCTCGGTGAGGATGTCACCGGTCTCGAGGAACCGGTCGGCACCGAGGGAGAACGGGGTCTCCTCCACCACGAGGTCGTCCGGCAGCACGGCGTGCAGGACCTTCAGTGCCTCGTCGACCACCTCGGGTCCGATGCCGTCCCCGCGGATCACCGCGAGCTTCACGGTCTGCGTCATGTCCGCCACTCCCCTACAGCGTGATGTCGATCTCGCGGAGCGAGGCCGCGTCGATCGTGGACCGGACGTGCTCGAGGATCTCGGCCGGGACCGGCGAGTCGACGGTGAGGACGCTCAGCGCCTGGCCGCCGGCGGCTTCCCGCGAGATCTGCATCGCCGCGATGTTGATGCCGGCGTCGCCGAACTCCTTGCCGTAGACCGCGACGATGCCGGGCCGGTCGGTGTACTCCATCACCACGTGGTGCTCGGCGAGGGCGACCTCGACGTCGTGACCGTTGATCTCGACGAGCTTCGCGACCTGCTTCGGGCCGGTGAGCGTACCGGACACGCTGATCGCCGGGCCGTCGGACTGGGCCCCGCGGATCGTGAGCACGTTCCGGTACTCGGGGCTGTCCGAGTCGGTGATGAGCCGCACGGTGACCCCGCGCTGCTCGGCGATCAACGGTGCGTTGACGTAGGACACCTGGTCGCTGACGACGTCGGTGAAGACGCCCTTGAGCGCCGCGAGCTTCAGCACGCTGACGTCGAACTCGGCGAGCTCGCCGTGCACCTCGACGTCGATGCTGGTGACGGGCGACGTCGCGAGGCCGGTGAACACCTGACCGAGCTTCTCGACGAGCGGGATGCCCGGGCGCACGTACGGGTCGATGACGCCACCGGCGACGTTGACCGCGTCGGGGACGAGTTCGCCGCCGAGGGCGAGCCGCACGGACTTGGCGACCGAGACGCCCGCCTTCTCCTGCGCTTCGTCCGTCGAGGCACCGAGGTGCGGCGTGACGACGACGTTCGGGAGCGCGACGAGCGGCGAGTCCTTCGGGGGCTCGGACACGAAGACGTCGAGACCGGCGCCGGCGATCGTGTTCGAGGTGAGCGCACGGTGCAGCGCGTCCTCGTCGATCAGTCCGCCACGGGCGACGTTCACGACGAACGCGGTCGGCTTCATGAGCGCGAACTGGTCGTCCGAGATCATGCCGACCGTCTCCGGCGTCTTCGGCATGTGGATCGTGGTGAAGTCGGCACGCTTGAGCAGGTCCTCGAGCGAGACGAGCTCGACCCCGAGCTGCTGGGCACGGGCCGTGGTGACGTACGGGTCGTACGCGATCACCTGGACGCCGAACGCCTGCAGGCGCTGGGTGATGAGCGCACCGATGCGGCCGAGGCCGATGATGCCGACGGTCTTCTCGTACAGCTCGACACCGGTGTACGCGGAGCGCTTCCAGGTGCCGGCGGCGAGCGACGCGTGCGCGGCCGGGATGTGGCGCGCGAGCGACAGGATGTGGCCGACCGTGAGCTCGGCGGCGGAGATGATGTTCGACGTCGGCGCGTTGACGACCATCACCCCGGCGGTGGTGGCCGCCTTGATGTCGACGTTGTCGAGGCCGACACCGGCACGGGCGACGACCTTGAGGTTCGGGGCCGCGGCGATCGCCTCGGCGTCGACCTTGGTGGCGGAGCGCACCAGGATGGCGTGCGCGTCGGCGAGGGAGGCCAGGAGGGCGGGGCGGTCGGTACCGTCCACGTTCCGGATCTCGAAGTCGGGCCCGAGGGCGTCGACTGTGGCGGGCGAGAGTTCTTCGGCGATCAGGACGACCGGCTTCGGCACAGCTGCAGTTTCCTCACACGAGACGGGCGGTATCCCACCATCGTATCGACGTGCGCACGTGGTTACGACCGCAGGGGCGGTCCGGTGGGCGACCACACGACGGACGGGAGGCGCGGTGCCAGCCGGCACCGCGCCTCCTGGCCGTCGGACGGAACGTCAGAAATCCAGCAGCCGCGGCACGAAGAGCTGCAGATCGAGCCACAGCGCGCCGGCGGCGGCGAACGCGAGGACGAAGACGCCGATCGTCACCGCGAGCCGCGCGCGACGGCTCACCCACAGCGCGACGACGAACGCGATCGGCGCGATCGCGATGTCCAGCACGAGCCACACCCACGGGGTGCTGCGGGCCAGCGAGTCGCCGCCGGACGTCGTGCCGAGGAACGCGTTGAACGCGCGGACGGACTGCGAGACGGTCACGAGGTTGCCGACGCTCTGCACGGTCATGTACGCGAACAGCAGGGCGAACACGAGCCAGACGACGACCTTGCCGACGAACGCCCGGGACGACCGACGGACGGTCGGCGTCGCGGCGGTCACCCGAAGCTCCGCGTCATGAGGAACGGCCACGGGAAGAGGACGAGGGCGCCGAGCAGCATCCACAGCAGACGGCTCCGCGTGCGCTGTCCACGGCCGGCCCAGAGCACGACGGTGAACCACAGCGCCGGTGCGACGATCGACAGGAACCGGAGGACCTCGACGAAGACGGTCAGCACGGTGTCGACGTCCGAGACGTACGAGGTCGAGGCCGTGAGCAGCCAGGCCACCGTGTAGAGCAGGTACAGGCCACCGAAGACGCCGAACCCGATGAGCGCGCCGGAGGTCTCGGGGGCCTCGGGGTCACGGCCGGAGCGTTCCTTGACGGTGACCGGGTTGTGCGCCGCGTCGACGTGGGTCGCGTCGTCGGCGTCGCCCCAGCTGAGGGCGTCGTCGTCGTGGTCGACCGAGCCGTCGGGCGGGGATGCTGCCGTGGTCATGCCTCGATTCTACGAGGCGTGCCGCTCCGGCTCGACCACGGACGACCGGTGCGGCCGCCGGTCAGACGTCGGCGGGCTGGGTCTCGAGGACCTCGGCGACGACCTCGCGCACCGCGGGGAACAGCGGGTGGCTCTCCATCAGGCCGGTGAGGATCTCGGTGAGGGCGTGTGCCGTCGCACCCGAGCGGAGCAGCGCGTGCAGCTCGATCGACTCGGGGTCGTTCTCGTCGTCGAAGTCGAGCGCGACGCGCACGGCGCCGAGCAGGTGGTCGACGGGGAGCCCGCGTTCGGCGAGCTGCGCGGCCGGGCCGACGAAGCGCTCGCGGCGGCCGAGCTTCCGGAGCGGGTTGCGTCCGACGCGGACGGTCGTGTCCGGGAGGTGCGGGTTCGCGATGCGGGAGAGGTTCGCGGCGACGTAGCGCGCGTGCTCCTCCGGGTCGAAGCCGTGCTTGGCGACGAGGAGCGCGGTGGTCTCGGCGAGGACGCCGTCGACCTCGGCGCGGACGGCCTCGTCCTCGAGTGCCTCGCGGATGAGGCGGATGCCCCGGACGTAGCCGTGGTAGGCGGCCGTCGCGTGCGCGGTGTTCACCGTGTAGAGCTTGCGCTCGACGAACGGCTGCAGGTCGTCGACCCAGGTCACGCCGTCGATCGCGGGCGGCTCGGCGTCGGAGTCGGCGAAGGGCGTGCGCTCGATGACCCACTCGTAGAACGGCTCGAGCACGACGTCGAGGCCGCCGGACTGGCCGAGCACCCCGGACTGGTCGGGGACGATGCGGTCGATGGCGCAGTTCGCGAAGACGGCGGCGATGTCGCGGTCCTCGAGGATGGGGGCACGACGGATGCTGGCGTGCAGGGAGTCCGTCGCGTTGAAGGCGTTCTCGCACGCCACGATCGTGACGTCGCCCCGGTCGAGCGGCCGGGCCGCCAGCCCCTCGGCGATGACGGGGGCGACGAGCGGGAGGGTCCGGGCGCCGACCGCGGTCGTGACGACGTCGGCCTCGGCGATGGCCCGGACGACCTGCTCGCGGTCGGTCTTGCTGCTGAGTGCCGTGAACCCGTAGACGAGGTGCTCGACCGGCATCTCGCCGACCTCGTGCACGACGAACCGGCCGGCTTCGTTCAGTGCCGAGACGACGCGGTCGTCGACGTCCACGAAGGTGAGCTCGTAGCCGCTCGCGACCAGGAACTGCCCCACGAACCCGCGTCCGATCTTGCCGGCGCCGATGTGGACCGCTCGCTTCGTCACCGCCATCCGACGATCCTCCCATGCTGGACGACGACCTGAGGACCGCCCATGTCCGGGCCGGACGACGGTCGTCGCGAAACGTCCCCGGGAACGCCGAGGGGACGCCGGTGGGCGGCGTCGGGGCTGGTGGTGAAGTGCTGCATAACGTTCGGGTCACATCGCGAGGCGGCGGTGCGGGTGCACCGCCGCCTCGTCGTCGAGTGGTGTTGCGAAGACTACCGCGCGGCGGAACCGTCCACGTAGTCGGCGTCGTTCGACTTCCACGCGAAGAGGGCGCGCAGCTCGCGACCGGTCGCCTCGATCGGGTGGCCCTCGCCCTTCGCGCGGAGCGCCTTGAACTCCGGCGCACCGGCGTCCTGGTCGTCGATGAAGCGCTTCGCGAAGGCACCGTTCTGGATGTCCGCGAGGACGGCCTTCATGTTCTCCTTGACCTCGGGCGAGATCACGCGCGGGCCGGAGACGTAGTCACCGAACTCGGCCGTGTCGGAGATCGACCAGCGCTGCTTCGTGAGGCCGCCCTCCCAGATGAGGTCGACGATGAGCTTGAGCTCGTGCAGGACCTCGAAGTAGGCGATCTGCGGCTGGTAGCCGGCCTCGACCAGGGTCTCGAAGCCGTACTGGATGAGCTGCGAGGTGCCACCGCACAGGACGGCCTGCTCGCCGAACAAGTCGGTCTCGGTCTCCTCGGTGAAGGTCGTCTTGATGCCGCCGGAGCGGAGGCCGCCGATGGCCTTCGAGTACGACCACGCGAGGTCCCAGGCGGAGCCGGACGCGTCGACCTCGACGGCGACGATCACGGGGACGCCGCGGCCGGCCTCGTACTCGCGGCGCACGGTGTGCCCCGGGCCCTTGGGGGCGACGAGCGACACGTCGACGCCCTCCGGCGCCTGGATGTAGCCGAAGCGGATGTTGAAGCCGTGGCCGAAGACGAGCGTGGCGCCCGGCTTGAGGTTGGGCTCGATGTCGTCCTTGTAGACGATGCGCTGGACCTGGTCCGGCGCGAGGATGACGACGACGTCCGCCCAGGCCGTGGCGTCGGCCGGGGTGAGGACCTCGAAGCCGGCCTCTTCCGCCTTCTGGCGGCTCTTCGAGCCCTCCTGCAGGCCGATCTTGACCTCGACGCCGCTGTCGCGGAGGTTGAGGGCGTGGGCGTGGCCCTGCGAGCCGTACCCGATGACGGCGACCTTCTTGCCCTGGATGAGCGTCAGGTCGGCGTCGGCGTCGTACACGATGTCAGTCACGGTGGTGGTTCTCCTGTGGTCGGTTCGGGAAGCGTTGGTTGCGGTGAGTCGGGAGGAGACGGCCTGGAGGCGCGGTGCGGGTGGCGACCCGCGCCTCCAGTCCGTCACGGGTCGCGGTCAGCGCACCCGGTCGGTGATGCTCTTGGGCCCACGGCCCATGCCGAGGAGGCCCGCACGGGCGAGCTCCTTGATGCCGTAGGGCTCGAGCACGCGGAGGATCGCCTGGATCTTGCCGGGGTCGCCGGTCACCTCGACGATGAGCGAGTCGTTCGCGACGTCGACGACCTGCGCACGGAACAGGTTCACTGCCTCGAGCACGGCCGAGCGCGTCTGGTTGTCGACCCGCACCTTCACGAGCATGTGCTCGCGCTGGACGGACTGGGAGAAGTCCAGCTCGACGATCTTGATGACGTTGACCAGCTTGTTGAGCTGCTTCGTCACCTGCTCGAGCGGGAGGTCCTCGACGTCGACGACGACGGTGATCCGGCTGAGGCCGTCGACCTCGGTGTTGCCGACCGCGAGGGACTCGATGTTGAACCCGCGGCGCGCGAACAGCCCGGCGACGCGGGTCAGCAGACCCGGCTTGTCCTCGACGAGGAGGGAGAGGACGTGGCTCATGCGGTTTCCCCCGTCATGTCGGCGTCCTCGTCGTCCCAGGTGGGGGCGAGGGCCTGGGCGTACTCGATGGACGAGTTGCTGACTCCCTGCGGGACCATCGGCCAGACCATCGAGTCGCGGCTCACGACGAAGTCGATCACCACGGGGCGGTCGTTGGTCTCGAGGGCGAGCTGGATGGCGGCGTCGACCTCGTCCGCCTTCTCGACGCGGATGCCGAGGGCACCGTACGCGTCCGCCAGCTTCACGAAGTCGGGCACGCGGCGCGAGTCGTGGCCGGTCTCGAGGTCGGTGAACGAGTGGCGGCCGTCGTAGAACAGCGTCTGCCACTGCCGCACCATGCCGAGCGACGAGTTGTTGATGATCGCGACCTTGATCGGGATGTCGTTGATGACGCAGGTCGCGAGCTCCTGGTTGGTCATCTGGAAGCAGCCGTCGCCGTCGATCGCCCAGACCACGCGGTCCGGCTCGGCGACCTTCGCGCCCATCGCAGCGGGGACGGAGTACCCCATCGTGCCCGCACCGCCGGAGTTCAGCCAGGCGTTCGGACGCTCGTACTTGATGAACTGCGCCGACCACATCTGGTGCTGCCCGACGCCGGAGGCGTAGATCGCCTCGGGGCCGCTCAGCTCGCCGATGCGCTTGATGATGGCCTGCGGCGCGAGCAGTCCGTCCGTCGGCTCCGCGTAGCCGAGCGGGAAGTCGACCTTGAGCTGCTCGAGCTTCGCCCACCACTCGGCGGTGCTCGCACGCTGGTCGGTCGGGATGCCGCCCCACGCGTCGAGCAGGTCGACCAGGACCTCTTTCGCGTCGCCCACGATCGGGACGTCGGCGAAGCGGATCTTCGAGATCTCGGCCGGGTCGATGTCGACGTGCACGACCTTGGCGTTCGGCGCGAACTCGTCGGCCTTGCCGGTCACGCGGTCGTCGAAGCGGGCACCGAGCGCGATGATGAGGTCGCTGTCCTGCAGGCCGAGCACCGCCGGGACGGTGCCGTGCATGCCGGGCATGCCGAGGTGCTGCGGGTGCGAGTCGGGGAAGGCGCCCCGTGCCATCAGCGTCGTGACCACCGGCGCACCGGTGGCCTCGGCGAAGCGGAGCAGCTCGGCGGTCGCCCGGGAGCGGATCACGCCGCCGCCGACGTAGAGCACCGGGCGCTCGGACTCGGCGAGGAGCTGCGCGGCCGCGGTGATCTGCTTGCCGTGCGCCTTGGTGACCGGACGGTAGCCGGGCAGGTCGATCTTCGGCGGCCAGACGTACGGCGCCGACTTCTGCTGGGCGTCCTTCGTGATGTCGACCAGCACGGGGCCGGGGCGTCCGGTCGTCGCGATGAGGTGCGCCGCGGCGAGGGTCGCCGGCACGTCGGCCGGGTCGGTCACGAGGAACGAGTGCTTCGTGATCGGCATGGTGATGCCGACGATGTCGGCTTCTTGGAAGGCGTCCGTCCCCATCAGGGTCGAGAAGACCTGGCCGGTGATCGCGATGAACGGCACCGAGTCCATGTAGGCGTCAGCGATCGCGGTGACGAGGTTCGTCGCACCGGGGCCCGAGGTCGCGATGGCGACGCCGACCTTGCCGGACGCCGAGGCGTAGCCCTCGGCGGCGTGGCCGGCGCCCTGCTCGTGCCGGACGAGGACGTGGCGGATCGTCTGCGACGCCATGAGCTCGTCGTAGAACGGGATGATCGCACCGCCCGGCAGGCCGAAGACGTCGGTGATCCCGAGGTGCTCGAGCGTCCGGAGGACGGCTCCCGAGCCGGTCAGGATCTCCGGCGTCCGGCGTGCACCGGCGGCCGCGGACAGCGGAGTGGCTTCCGTGGGCATGAGGTGTTCCTTGCCTGGAGTGATGGCGATGGTGCGTGTGTCGACGCTAGCCCGTGACCGCGCCCTTGGCGGCGGACTGGACGAGCTTCGCGAACTTCGCGAGGACTCCGCGGGTGTAGCGCGGGGGCAGCGGGGCCCAGCCTTCTCGGCGGGCTTCCAGCTCGGCTTCGTCGACCAGTAGGTCGAGCGAGCGAGCCGCGATGTCGACACGGATGCGGTCGCCATCGCGCACGAATGCGACTGGACCTGCGTCCACCGCTTCCGGTGCGATGTGGCCGATGCACAGGCCGGTTGTGCCGCCTGAGAATCGTCCGTCCGTCAACAGTAGTACATCCTTGCCGAGTCCAGCGCCCTTGATGGCCGCCGTGATGGCGAGCATCTCGCGCATGCCCGGGCCGCCCTTGGGCCCCTCGTACCGGATGACGACGACGTCGCCCTTCTGGATCTTCCCCTCGGTGAGGGCGTCCATGGCGGCGCGCTCGCGGTCGAACACCCGCGCGGGGCCCTCGAAGACCTCGGCGTCGAAGCCGGCCGTCTTCACCACGGCGCCCTCCGGCGCGAAGGAGCCCTGCAGGATCGTCAGGCCGCCGGTGGCGTGGATCGGGTTGTCGAGCGTCCGGAACACCTCGCCGTCGAGCTCCGGCGGGTCGATCTCGGCCAGGTTCTCGGCGAGGGTCTTGCCGGTGACGGTCATGACGTCGCCGTGCAGCAGGCCGGCGTCGAGCAGCGCCTTCATGATCACCGGGATGCCGCCGTTGCGGTCCACGTCGACCATGACGTACTTGCCGAACGGCTTCATGTCGGCGAGGTGCGGGACCTTCGAGCCGATGCGGTTGAAGTCGTTGAGGGAGAGCTCGACCTCGGCCTCGTGCGCGATCGCGAGGAGGTGGAGGACGACGTTCGTGGAGCCTCCGAGTGCCATGGCGACGGCGATGGCGTTCTCGAACGCCTCCTTCGTGAGGATCTGGCGCGCGGTGAGGCCCAGGCGGAGCATGTTGACCACGGCCTCGCCGGAGCGGTGCGCGTAGTAGTCACGACGACGGTCGGCGCTGGGCGGCGCTGCCGAGCCGGGGAGCGACATGCCGAGGGCCTCGGCGACCGACGCCATGGTGTTCGCGGTGTACATGCCGCCGCAGGCGCCCTCGCCCGGGACGATCGCACACTCGATCTTCTTGAGTTCCTCTTCCGACATGGTGCCGGCCTTGCACGCGCCGACGCCCTCGAAGGAGTCGATGATCGTGACCTCCTTGAAGGAGCCGTCGGCCTGCTTCACGTAGCCCGGCATGACCGAGCCCGCGTAGAGGAAGACGCTCGCGAGGTCGAGGCGCGCGGCCGCCATGAGCATGCCGGGCAGGGACTTGTCGCAGCCGGCGAGCAGGACGGTGCCGTCCAGCCGCTCGGCGTTCACGACGGTCTCGACGCTGTCGGCGATGACCTCACGCGAGACGAGGGAGAAGTGCATGCCCTCGTGGCCCATCGAGATGCCGTCGGAGACGGAGATGGTGCCGAACTGGAGCGGGTACCCGCCGCCGGAGTGGACGCCCTCCTTCGCCCCCTGCGCGAGGCGGTCGAGGGAGAGGTTGCACGGGGTGATCTCGTTCCACGAGGAGGCGATGCCGATCTGCGGCTTCTCCCAGTCCTCGTCCCCCATCCCGACGGCACGCAGCATGCCACGCGAGGTGGTTGCTTCGATCCCGTCGGTGACGACCCGGCTGCGCGGCTTGACGTCGATATCAGGCATGGGGTGAGTCTAGGCGCAGTTGGGATACCAAGCCGACAACTCCATGCATCCGCATGGGTGACGGGCGGTCCAGGAGGCGCGGCGCGGGTCCGCCGGGTCGCTGCGGGTCAGCGCGTGGCGCGGATCCGGGCGAGCTGCTTCAGCACGTCGGTGAGCGCCGCCGGGTCGGCGACGCGGAAGCCGGCGAGCGTGTCGCCCTCCCCCACCTTCACGCCGACGTCGCCGTCGCGGAGCACCCGGAAGGCGTCCTCGTCGGTGACGTCGTCGCCGGCGAAGAACACCGCGTCGGCGCCGTGCAGGTCGCGCAGCCTGGCGATCGCGTCGCCCTTGGTGACGTGCCGGACGGCGAACTCGAGGATGTCCTTGCCCCCGCGTTCGAGGACGTCCGGGTCGGCCTCGTGCGCGGCGGCACTCGCGGCGGCGTTCGCCTCGGCCGCGACCTCGGCGCTCACCCGGCGGGTGTGCACGCCGTGGCCGGCCGGCTTGTGCTCGATGACGACACCCGGGAACCGCTCCCCGACCGCGTCGAGCGCCGTGCCGATCCGGGCCACCCGGGTCTGCTCGTCGTCGGTGAGGGCCGCTTCGTCGTGCCCGTCGACGCGCCACTCCACGCCGTGCGACCCGACGAGGGCCATCTCGGCGGGGGCGTGCGTCACCGCGGCGAGGCTGTCCAGCGGGCGCCCGGAGACCAGGACGACCTCGGTGTCCTTCGCCCGGTGCAGGGTGAGGACGGCCGCCCACGAGCCGGGCAGCGCGCCGACCTGCGACGGGTCGTCGGCGAACGGCGCGAGCGTGCCGTCGAAGTCGAGGGCGACGATGAGTCGCGGCGCAGCCGCGAGCGTCTCGAGGGCCCGGTCGATGGCGGTCTGGTCGGTGGTCGTCTCAGGCATCACGCGCCTCCCGGGTGTCCTCGGCAGCACGCGCCGTCTGGGCGTCCTGGTCGAAGATCGACATGTTGTCCGTCTGCGCCTCGCGGTGCTGGTCCTTCGGGTCCGCCGCGGAGGGGTCGATCTGCGCGTTCTTCGGGGCGTGGCGGTCGAGCGCCTCGAGGAACGAGCGCGACCAGCGCGCCACGTCGTTGTCGCGGACGCGCTTGCGGAGGGCCCGCATGCGGGTCGAGCGTTCGCGTCGGGGCATCTCGATCGCGCGCTGGATCGAGTCCTTCAGCGCGCCGATGTCGTGCGGGTTGACGATGACGGCCTGCTTCAGTTCGTCGGCGGCACCGGCGAACTCGGACAGGATGAGGACGCCGTCGTTGTCGAACCGGGCCGCGACGTACTCCTTCGCGACGAGGTTCATGCCGTCGCGGAGGGCCGTGACGAGCATGATGTCGGCGGCGAGGTAGAGCGCCACCATCTCCTCGCGCGGGTAGCCGTGGTGCAGGTAGGCGATCGGCTGGTGTCCGATCACGCCGAGGTCGCCGTTGATGCGGCCGACCGTGAGCTCGATCTCGTCGCGGAGCGTGGCGTACGTGTCGACGCGCTCGCGGCTCGGGCTGGCGACCTGCACGAGGGTGGCGTCCTCGACCGCGATGCGGCCGTCCTCGACGAGTTCGCCGAAGGCCTTGATCCGGTGGCGGATGCCCTTCGTGTAGTCGAGGCGGTCGACACCGAGCAGCACGGTCTTCGGGTTGCCGAGGCTCGCACGGATCTCACGGGCACGCTCCTGCACCTCGGGTCGGTGCGCGATCTCCTCGAAGCCGGCGGCGTCGATGGAGATCGGGAAGTGCCGGGCCTCGACGTGCCGCACCGTGATGCCCTTGCGGCTGCGCGGTGCGTCCGGGTCGTCGACGGGGACGTCGATCGTCTGCCCCTTGGTCGTGTAGCCCTTGATGTGCCGGACCGCCCGGAGGAAGTCGCTCGCGTCGTCGTGCCGCTGGAAGCCGATCACGTCCGCCCCGAGCAGGCCGTCGAGGATCTGTGCGCGCCACGGGAGCTGGGCGTAGATGCCGACGGGCGGGAACGGGATGTGGTTGAAGAAGCCGATCGTCAGGTCCGGGCGGAGCTCGCGGAGGAGCGCGGGGACGAGCTGCAGCTGGTAGTCCTGCACCCAGACGATGCCGTCCTGCTCGACGATCTCGGCGATCTGCTCGGCGAAGCGCTGGTTCACGCGCTTGTACGCGTTCCACCAGTCGCGGTGGTAGCTCGGGTGCTCGATGACGTCGTGGTAGAGCGGCCAGAGGGTGTCGTTGCTGAACCCCTCGTAGTACTCCTCGACGTCGTCGTTGCTCAGCGGGACGGGCACGATGTGGATGCCCTCGTTGTCGAACGGGGCGACCTCGACGTCGGGCTGGCCGACCCAGCCGACCCAGGCACCGTCGTTCGCGCGCATCACCGGCTCGAGTGCGGTGACGAGGCCGCCGGGCGAGTGCCGCCAGCCCTCGTTGCCGTCCTCGTCGACGATGCGGTCGACCGGCAGGCGGTTCGAGGCGACGACGAAGGCGTAGCGGGTCTGTTCGGTGCGGGGTGCTGCCATGGGGTGCTGGGGTCTCCGTTCCGCCCGGCACGAACGCCGGGTTCGGTGCCGAAGTTACCAGCGTGCCGACAGCGGATTCACGGCGGATCGACGGCTTCCGGTACGCTGCGTCCATCGTGTCGGGGGGACACGCAGGTGACGCACGGGGTCGTCACCGCCCTCTCGACGAGAGAGGACCCAACCGTCGTGAGCGATCAGTCGCCCGTCCCGCCCGTTCCGCCCGGGCCCCCGTCAGCCGCGCCGGCCGCGTCCGACCCGCTCGGGCGTCTGCTCCGCGCCGTCCCCGGTCGCGACTGGGTCGCCGCCGTCGTCGCGGCCGTCGGCGGGTGGGTCGCCGCGTACGTCGTCGCGGCGATCTCGCTGTTCCTGACGGTCGCCGTGGCCGCCGCCGGTTCCGGTCCGGTGTCCACGGGCTCGTCGTCCGGCTCCGGCACCGGCGGCTCCGACCTCGGGTCGGCCGGGGCACCCGACGTCCAGTCGCTCCTGTCGGGGGTGAGCGTGCTGCTGGGGTCCCCGGCACAGCTCGTCGCCCTCGCGGACCTCGGGCGGCTGCACGGCTCCGGTTCGATCCTGCTGCTCGGTTCCGGGTCGGGGTCGGTCGGCGTCGTGCCCGTGCTGGTGCTCGCGGCGCAGGTCGTTCTCGCGGTCGTGCTCACGCGCCGCATCCGGAGCCGGGTCCTCGCGCTCCCGCAGCTCGTCGTCACGGCGGGCGTCGCCGGGCTCGTGACCACCGCGGTCACCACGCTCGCCGGCCTCGTGCTCGCCATCCGGTTCCCCGCCGTCTCCGGGGTGCATATCGACCCCGTGCACGCCGTGGGGATCGGCAGCGTGCTCGGGTCGTTCGTGATCGGCACCCTCGCGGTGCTGCTCGCCCGTCCGTCGCTGCTCGTCGGTCGGAGCACCTCCGTCGCCCGGGCACTCGGTGCCCTGCGGGTCGCCGCGTGGCAGCTCGGCGGGCTCCTGGTCCTGCTCGCCCTCGTGCTCGTCGTCGTGGCGCTCGTCGCGCAGCCGTCGTGGGGCGCCGCCCTGCCGCTGCTGCTCGGCAACGCGGCCGTCGCCCTGACCGCGCTCGGCTTCCTCGGCGGGGTCGGCACCTCCGGACTCGGTGCCGCCGGGAGCGACGCATCGGTGTTCGCGGGCGCCGGTGGCTGGACCTGGCTCGTCGTCCTGCTCGTCGTCGTGAGCTCGTTCACGGCCGGTCTGGCGCTGGCGGTGCGCCGGAACGACCGGGTCCGCACGACGCTCGACTGGGTCGCGACGCCCGTGGTCTGGTTCGTCGCCGGACTCGTGCTGTTCGTGCTCGGCACCGGCGTGGTGTCCTACCAGGTGACCGGTTCGAGTGCGGTCGGCGGGTCCGGCTCGGTCGGTGTGACCCCGTGGACGCCCGTCGTCTTCGCGCTCTGGGGCGGGGTCATCGAGGTCGTCGCCCGGTACGTCGCGCCCGTGCTGCTCCCCCGCCTCGGCGGCGGCGTGCTGCTGCGGACGGCGCGCGTGGTCGGGACCGACCCGGTGCCGGTGGTGCCGGTGCCGGCGCCGGTGCCGGTGCCGGCCCGGCCGACCGCTCCGGCCGACGGTGCCGCTCCGGTGTGGGCGGTGCCCGACGATGCGGCGGCCCCGGCGGCCCCGGCGGCCACGGCAGACCCGTCGCAGCCGGACCAGCCCGTCCAGTCCGTCCAGCCCGGTGCGCCGGTCGGCCAGCCGCACCCGAGCCAGCCCTTCGTCGGCCAGGGCGCCCCCGCCCCCGCGCCGATGTCCCCGCGCGCGAAGAAGGTCCTCGTGCGCTCCCTCGTCGCGGGCGGCGCGGTCGTCGTGGTCGTCGTCGCGGGAGCGATCACCACGGGCGTGCTCCGCACCACCGTCTGGGGCCCCGGACCGACGGCCCGGTCGTACGTCGACGCCATCGCGCAGGGCGACGCGGACACCGCGGCGAGCCTGAGCGAGGTGACCGGTGACGCCTCGATGCTCGACTCCGCCGTGCTGCAGAGCGCGAAGGACCGTCCCACCGACGTCCGCGTCGGCCGGGTGTCGACCAGCGGGGACACCGCGTACGCGAACGTCACCTTCCGGCAGGGCGACGCGCAGCGCTCCGGCCAGATCGTCCTCGAGCGGACCGGCACGTCGTTCCTCGTGAAGGACGAGTGGCGCGTCACGGAGCCGCTCACGGACCGCGTGACCATCACGGCCGGAACGGTCCTCGAGGGCGCCGACGTGACGATCGGCGGCAAGAAGGTGGGCGAGATCGAGAACGGCGCCTTCACGTCGCTCGCCTACCCCGGCAGCTACCAGGTCGAGGTCGGCGGCACGGAGTACTTCACCGGCGGCACCGAGACGCTCCGCGTGGGCTCGTCGAGCTCGCCGTACGCCGACTTCGAGGCGAAGCCCACGAAGGAGCTCGAGACCGACGCCGAGCAGTACGTGTCGGACCTCATCGACGACTGCGCGGCGAAGACCGACATCAGCTACGCGGACGGCTGCCCCTGGTACGGCCCGTACGACGCGGACGGCGCGGTGCAGTACGACGTCCGGTCGAAGCCGGATCTCGAGGTGCAGTCCTCCGGGGGCGGACTCGTCGAGGTGACGAGCACCGCGGACGGCAGGATCGGGTACTCGTACACGGACTACTTCGGCGACGCGCAGAAGAGCGAGGACACGTTCGACGTGGACGTCTACCTGAAGGTCGAGGACGGGAAGCTCGTCTCGGCGTACTGAGAGCCCGTACCGCCTGCACGGCCGACCCTGGAGTCCCGGGGTCGGCCGTCTCACTAGGCTCGACCCCATGGTCATGACACGGGCGTGGCGGAACGGCACCGCGGCGGAACGGGACTTCCCGGTCGACCGGATCTCCGAGCTCATCGCCGAGGACGGCACCTTCGTGTGGGTCGACTACACCGACCCCGAGCCGTCCGACCTCGAGCACGTCGAGACCGAGCTCGGCATCCACGCGCTCGCGGTCGAGGACGCCGTCGAGCGCGGCCAGCGCCCGAAGCTCGACCGGTACCGCGACAGCCTCTTCCTGGTCGTCTACGACGTGGGCGGCCTCGACCACGCCGGGGACCTCACCACGCACGAGGTGAAGGCCTTCGTGACCGAGCACGCCCTCGTCACGATCCACGGCAGCGACGTCGACACCGGGGCCATGGAGCGCCGGCTCGACGCGACCACGGACATCGCCGACCACGGCGTCCCGTGGTTGATGTGGGGCCTGCTCGACGCCGTCACGGACCACGCCACGAACACGGTCGAGGACATCGAGCGCCGGATCGACGCGCTCGAGGAGGACCTCTTCGAACACGGCACCCCGCGTGAGAAGCAGATCCAGCGGCGATCGTTCCGCCTCCGCAAGGCCCTGGGCGTCCTGCGCCGTCAGGTGGTCCCCACGCGGGACAGCGTCGCCTCGTTGCTGCACGGGGACGCCGAGACGATCTCGGACGGCATCCGCCCCTACTTCCGCGACGTCGAGGACCACCTCGTGTCGATCACCGACTCCGTCGACCAGCTCCGCGACGCGGTGTCGAGCGTCCTCGACACGAACCTCAACCTGGCGTCGAACCGGCAGAACACGGTCATGAAGAAGGTGACGAGCTGGGCGGCGATCATCGCGATCCCGACGGCGATCACGGGGTTCTTCGGCCAGAACCTGAAGTTCCCGGGAATGGGCGAGTGGAGCGGGCTCTACTTCTCCCTCGGGCTCATCATCGCCTCATCGCTGACGCTGTACCGGGTCTTCAAGGCGAAGGACTGGCTCTAGAGCCGCAGCGCGAGGATCCCGGCGACGACCGTGAGCGGCGCCACGATGCACCCGAGCGCCATGTACCGCCCCCACGACAGGTGGACGCCCTCGGACGACAGTCGTGCGTGCCACAGCAGCGTCGCGAGCGAGGCCCACGGCGTGATGAGGCAGCCGGCGTTCACCCCGACGAGGAGCGCCGCGTAGCGCAGGGCCTCGTGCCCGGCGGCCGGCTCGAGCACCAGGTAGGCGGGCAGGTTGTCGATCGCGTTCGCCGCCAGCGCGCCGGCACCGCCGAGCACCAGGAGCGACCCCGTCCCGGTGCCACCGGAGAGCGCAGCCACGATCGGGTCGGTGATGCCGGTCGTGTGCAGCGTCTCGACGACCACGAACAACCCGGCCGCGAAGACGAGCGTCGACCACGGCACGCGCGACGGCTTGAGCTCCGACGGCGCCCGGAAGGCCGCGACGACCACCAGCACGACCGCCGCGGCGATCGCGGCGATCCACACCGTGACGCCGGCGGTCAGGGCGATCACCAGCGTGACGAGCACCGCCGACGCCGACCAGAAGAACACCGGGTCGGTCGCCGCCCGGACCGAGACCGGCGTGTACCGACCGAAGAGCTTGCCGCGGAACACCACGAGGAGCACGGCGCACGGGACCACCACGCCGGCGAGGGCGGCCCACACCATGAGCCCGGCGAACGGGATCGGCCCGTCCAGCCCGATGCGGTCGACGGCGAGCAGGTTCGTCAGGTTCGACACCGGCAGCAGCAGCGACGCCGTGTTGGCGAGCCACACGGTCGTCAGCGCGAACGGCATCGGCGGCAGTCCGACCCGCCGGGCGAGCGTGATGACGATCGGGGTGAGGAGCACGGCCGTGGTGTCGATCGACAGGAACACGGTGCAGAGGACCGCGAGCACGACCACGGCGCCCCAGAGCCCGATCGTCCGACCGCCCCCGACCCGTGCCGCGACGTCGGCGAGCCGGTCGAACACCCCGGCGTCCGCCGCGAGTTCGGCGACGACGGTGAGTCCGAGCACGAAGGCCAGCACCGGGACGACCCGGTCGGCGAGCTCGGCGAGGTCGGACAGTGGGAGCAGCCCGAGGGCGACGCACACCGCGCCCACCACGAGCAGGACTCCCCCGATGACGGCCTGGCGCACGACGACTCCTCCACGAGTGCGCCGGGCAGGGCGTCCGGCGGCGCTCCAATGTACTGGCCGGTAGCGTTGACGGGACGACGACAGGAGGAACCCGTGCGGAAGTTCATGTTCAGCGGTGCGGTGTGGAGTTCGATCATCAGCGGCTACAGCGTGGTGCAGACCACGCGGCAGGGCCCGCGTGACTGGCGCCTCGCGCTGACGTGGGTGGCGTGGATCGCGACGACGCTCGTGGCGATCGGCACGGTCGTCGAGGACGACCGCGCCGTCAAGGCCAAGCAGCCGTAGACCGCGACGCGACCCGGTGACGGGACGCGACCCGGTGACGGACGGGAGGGACGGTGCCAGCTGGCACCGTCCCTCCCGTCCGTCTGTTCCGGGGCCGGCCGGTCAGCGCTCCGACCGCGGGATGTCCGAGGTCTGGATCGGCCCCGTGAAGAGCGCCGCACGGTCGTCCTGGTCCGGCGTGAACAGCGCGGACTCCGACGCGGTCGACGCCGCGCGCCGTCGCGGCGCCGCGACCTCGTCCACCATGAGCACCCGCTGGACCGGCAGCGCGTCGGGATGGGTCCGCTTGATCCAGTCGACGAGCTCCTCGCGGATGTAGCAGCGCAGGTCGAACAGGGACGGCGCGTCGTGCGAGGTCGCGAGGACCCGGACACGCACGGACCCCTGCACGGCGTCGGTGACCTGCAGGACCTTCACCCGGCGGTCCCAGAGCTCGGTGCGGTCGAGGATCCGGTCGAGCTCGGCCCGCATCTCCCCCGGCCGGACCCGCCAGTCGAGGTCGAGCTCGACGGCACCGAGCAGCTCGCTGTTGGTCCGGGTCCAGTTCTCGAACGGCGTGCTCGTGAAGTACGTCGACGGCAGCACGAACCGCCGGTCGTCCCACAGGTGCACGACGACGTAGGTGAGGGTGATCTCCTCGATCCGCCCCCACTGCTGCTCGACCACGACGACGTCGTCGACACGGATCGACCCGGAGAACGCGAGCTGCATGCCGGCGAAGACGTTGCCCAGCGTCGACTGCGCCGCGAGGCCCGCGATGACGGAGATGAGCCCCGCCGACGCGAGCACGCTCGCCCCGGCTGCCTCGACCCCCGGGAAGGTCAGCAGGATCGCGCCGATGCCGATGATCACGAGCACCGCGACGGTCAGCCGGCGGATCACGAGGACCTGCGTGCGGATGCGGCGGGCCTGCCGGTTGTCCGGGACGTCGATGCGGAAGCGGTGCAGGCCGAGGTCCTCGAGGAAGATCGCGATCTGGCACGCCAGCCAGGTACCCGCGGCGATCGTGGCGATGAGGAAGCCGTGCGACACCGGCGCGCGCCACGGGAAGGCGTCCGGCCGGTTCGGGACGCTCGTGACGAACGCGACCCAGAGGAGCACGACGAGCAGTTCGGTGCGGAACGGGTGCTTCATGCGTCGGGAGAGCACGGCCGCCCAGCGTTCCCGCCGCGCGAGTGCGCGGAAGACGAGGTGCAGGACGAGCGCGGCGGCGGCGGTGACGAGCAGCGCGACGCCGATCGCGACGAGGAGCCGGAGGAGGATGTCCATCCCTCCATCGAAGCGGTGGACGACGGACGTCGTTCAGGAACGCGACCACCCGCACGACAGGAGGCGCGGCGCCGGACCGGCACCGCGCCTCCTGGCAGGGGCTGCTGCTACTTCGTCGAGGTGAGCGAGTCCACGTAGTCCTGGTGCTCGGACGCCCACTTCGCGGTGATCGCCGGGTACTCGCTCGTCTTCGCGCCGCTGTTCACGAGCGCGTTCTCGAGTGAGTAGAGCGTGTCGGAGTCCATCGCGAAGTTCTCCATCCACTTCGACGCCTGCGGGAACTCGTCGGCGAAGTCCTTCTTGGCGATGGTGTGGATCTCCTCGTTCTTGCCGAGGGCGCCCTTCGGGTCCTCCAGGTCCTTGATCGGGAAGGCGTCGTACGCCCAGTGCGGACGCCACAGCGTCACGACGACGTCCTCCTTCTTCGCGATCGCGGCCTTGAGGTCGGCGAGCATCGCCGGCGTCGAACTCGTGATGAAGTCCATCCCGTCGAGGCCGTACTTCGGGATCACCTGGTCCTGCACGACCTTCGTCTCGCCGGCCGCGGGCTCGATGCCGACGATCTTGTTGCCGAAGTCCGAGGCCTTCGCCTGCAGTTCGTCGATCGAGTCGATGTCCGAGTACTCCGGCACGGCGAGCTCGAGCGACGCCTGCTCGTTCCACGCGCCGAGGTCCGTGAGGTCCTTGCCGTACGTGTCCATGTACTCCTTGTGCGTGTTCGGCAGCCAGGTGTCGAACACGACGTCGTAGTCGCCGGATGCGAGGCCCGTGTAGGCGGGCGCGACGTCGGAGTTCGTGAGCTGGACGTCGTAGCCCTTCTGCTCGAGGACGTGCTTCCAGAGGTAGCTCGCGGCGGTGTCCTCGTCCCAGCCGTTGAAGACGACGACGTGCATCGACTTCTGGTCGCCGTTGTCGAGCGTGCCGGAGGCGCCGTAGTACCCGGGCGGCATGCACGCGGACAGGCCGAGGGCGGTGGCGGCGGCGAGCGCGGCGGCCGCGAGGGTGCGACGGGTGCGCGGGGTGCGGGTGCGCGGGGTGCTGGTGCGCTTCATGGTGTGGTCCTTCCTCACGCGTCGACGGTCTGGCGGTCGGTGACCGCTTCGGTGGTGGCGGCGGTCTGGGCGGTCACCGCGTTCGGCGTCGCGGTCGCGGTGGGCTTCCGCTTTCCGCGTCCGAAGAGCCTGGAGGCGCGGCCCGAGTCACCGCCGAGCGCTGCGGTCAGGCGGTCCAGCAGGATCGCCAGCACCACCACCGACAGGCCGGCTTCCGCACCGAGACCGACGTCGATGCGGTTCAGCGAGGCGACGATCTGCTCGCCGAGTCCCCCGGCGCCGACCATGCCGGCGATGACGACCATCGAGAGCGACAGCATGATGACCTGGTTGACGCCCGCCATGATGCTGGCCTTCGCGAGCGGCAGCTGGATCTGGCGGAGGATGCGCCACGGGCTCGACCCGAACGCGGCGCCGGCCTCGACGACCTCGCTCGGGACCCCGCGGATGCCGAGCTCGGTGAGCCGGACGCCCGGAGCCATCGCGAACACGATCGTCGCGACGATGCCGGGGACGACGCCGACGCGGAAGAGCAGCAGCGCCGGGATCAGGTAGACGAAGGCCGGGGTGGTCTGCATGAAGTCGAGCACCGGGCGGATGATCCGGCTGGCGGTGTCCGAGCGGGCGGCCCAGATGCCGAGCGGGATGCTGAACACGACAGCGAGCCCCGCGGCGACGATCACGAGGGCGAGGGTGTCCATCGCGTTCGTCCACTGGCCGACGCTCACGATGAAGAGCAGACCGACGGCGGCGCCGAGCGCGAGCTTCCAGCCCTTGGCGACGAACGCCAGGACCACGAGGATCGCGACGACCACCCAGAACGGCGGCGTGGAGAGGAAGTACTCCATCCACGCGTCCATCCACGTGAACACGTAGCGGACGACGTCGAAGAAGCCGGAGAGGTAGGTGGTGATCCAGTCGACGATCGCTGCGACCCAGGTGCCGAGGGGCAGGTGGAAGTCGCCGAAGGAGTTGGTACCGGGGGTGATCATGCGTGGTCTCCTTCGGCGAGGGTCGAGTCCATGTCGGAGTCGGAGATGCGGGTGACCGGCTCGAGCACCGGGATGGGCATCGTCGCCGTCGGCACGTTGCCGAGGGCGGCGAGCAGGGTGACGCGCGGGACGACGCCGAGCAGGCGCCCCTCGTCGTCGACGACCGCGATCGGCAGCGGCGATTCCACCGCGAGCTCGAACAGGTCGGTCAGCGCGGTCTCCGGCGCGACCCGGGCGTACTCGGTGTTGACGATGGCGTCGAGGTTCGTGTCGCCGGCCTTGACCTGGCGCATGACGTGCCGGTCGCGGACCCAGCCCTCGAGCTTCCGGCCGCGTCCGGTCACGAAGACCGCGGCCGTCTGCAGGTCGCGCATGGTCCGGAGCGCGCCACGCGGGCCGACGGTCAGCGGGACCGCGGCACGTGCGGGCTCCATGACGCTCGACGCGGTGAGCACGCGGGCACGGTCGACGTCCTGCACGAACTGGGCGACGTAGTCGTTCGCGGGGTCCGTGAGGATGTCCTCCGGCGAACCGATCTGCACGATCCGGCCGTCGCGCATCACGGCGATCCGGTCGCCGAGGAACATGGCCTCGTTGAGGTCGTGCGTGATGAAGACGATCGTCTTGCCGAGGCGCTGCTGCAGGTCGACGAGTTGCTCCTGCATCTCGCGGCGGATGAGCGGGTCGAGGGCGCTGAAGGCCTCGTCCATCAGCAGGACGTCGGTCTCGGCGGCGAGGGCGCGGGCGATGCCGACGCGCTGCTGCATGCCGCCGGAGAGCTCGTCGGGCTTGGCGTCCGCCCAGACGTCGAGTCCGACCAGGCCGATGACCTCGCGGGCCTTGGCCAGCCGGGTGGCCTTGTCGACGCCGTTGACCTCGAGGCCGTACGCGACGTTCTCGAGCACCGTGCGGTGCGGCAGCAGCGCGAAGTGCTGGAAGACCATCGACACGCTGGTGCGGCGGATCTCGCGGATCTCCTTCGGCGTCGCCTTGGTGACCGTCCGGCCACCGATCTCGACGCTGCCCGCGGTCGGCTCCAGCAGGCCGTTCAGCATGCGGATGAGCGTCGACTTGCCCGAGCCGGACAGGCCCATGACGACGAAGATCTCGCCGGGACGCACGTCGAAGGACGCGTCGATGACGGCTGCCGAGCCGAGGTCACGGACCTCGTCACGGGTGGCGCCGTCGGCCAGACGGCGGACCGCTTCACCGGGTCGGCGGCCGAAGACCTTGTAGGCGCCGTGCACGCGCACGGCCGGGACGTCGGTGGGGTGGTCCGGCGTGACGGCACGCCGGTCCTGGGGTGGTGCGATGGTCAACGGTGCTCCTCGCGGGACCGCGGCGCGGAACGGCGCACGGCGGTACCGGTGGTTGCGGACGGGTCGCCCGGCACCGTGTTCGGCGGCATCGCATCGAGCCCGCGCAACGGCGCAGGGCGAGCGATCACGCACGCGGGGGTCGTACTCGGGACGACCCCGGTCCAGCCGACCGTACGGCCCCCGCTGTGCTGCTGCGGTGGACGCGTCCTGATCGTCGGTGTCCCCTGAAGGGACGTTCAAGGCTATCGGCGCTTGTCCCCCGTCGCGAATCCGGGTCCGCCGGAATCCCGGCACCGGTGTACCCCGTTCACGGCGTGTCGCCCATCGGTGCGGGGATCGCGATCGTGACCGGCTCGTTACTTTTCAGGAGACTCGCATGGTTGTGTGCCACCCCGGTTCGACGCACCTGTAGCGTGTCGCGCATGACAGCGCAGAACGACACCGGGGTGGACCGCGCGCCCGCGAACGACTTCTCGCACGAGCAGGAGGGCTACCAGCACGGGCTGAAGCCCCGGCAACTGCAGATGATCGCCATCGGCGGCGCGATCGGCACGGGGCTCTTCCTCGGCGCGGGCGGTCGCCTGCACACCGCGGGGCCGGCCCTGGCGGTCGTCTACCTCATCGCGGGCATCTTCGCGTTCTTCATCCTCCGGGCACTCGGTGAGCTCGTGCTGCACCGTCCGTCGTCCGGGTCGTTCATCTCGTACGCCCGCGAGTTCTTCGGGGAGAAGTTCGCGTACGCCGCCGGGTGGATGTACTTCCTCAACTGGGCGATGACCTCGATCGTGGACACCACCGCGGTCGCGCTCTACCTGCACTACTGGGCCGGACCGCGCGCGATCCCGCAGTGGGCGCTGGCCCTCGCGGCGCTCGTCGTCGTGCTGGCCGCGAACCTCGTCGCCGTGAAGGTGTTCGGCGAGCTGGAGTTCTGGTTCGCGATCATCAAGGTCGCCGCCCTGGTGGCCTTCCTCATCGTCGCGCTCGTGTGGCTCGTGTTCGCGTTCCCGGTGGAGGCGGGCGGCGAAGCGGTCCGCACCGGCTTCGGCATCTGGGCGGACAACGGCGGCCTCTTCCCGACCGGCCTGCTCCCGGCGGTCCTCGTCGTGCAGGGCGTCGTGTTCGCCTACGCCGCGATCGAGCTCGTCGGCACCGCGTCCGGCGAGACGCAGGACACCGAGAAGGTCATCCCCCGCGCGATCAACTCGGTCGTCTTCCGCATCGCGGTGTTCTACGTCGGGTCGGTCGTCCTGCTCTCGCTGCTCCTGCCGTACACCTCGTACAAGGACGGCGTCAGCCCCTTCGTGACCTTCTTCTCGTCGATCGGCAACCCGCAGGTCGGCCAGGTCGTCGGCTCGATCATGAACTTCGTCGTCCTCACCGCGGCGCTGTCGTCGCTGAACGCCGGGCTCTACTCGACCGGACGTGCACTCCACTCGATGGGCATGAACGGCTCCGCGCCGAAGTGGACCACGAAGATGACGAAGGGCGGCGTGCCGTTCGCCGGCATCCTGCTCACCTCGGCGTTCACGCTGGTCGGCGTCATTCTCAACCTGTTCGTCCCCGGGCAGGCGTTCGAGATCGCCCTGAACATCGCGAGCCTCGGCATCATCACCGCCTGGGGCACGATCATCCTCTGCCAGATGAAGCTGCGGTCGTGGGCGAAGCAGGGGCTCGCGAAGGAGCCGTCGTTCAAGCTGCCGGGCGCGCCGTACACGTCCTGGCTGACGCTGGTGTTCCTCGCGACCGTCATCGTGCTCATGGCGATCGACTACCCGATCGGCACGTACACGATCGCGTCGCTCATCATCGTGATCCCGCTGCTCATCCTCGGCTGGTTCCTGCAGCGCGACCGCATCCTCCGGATCGCCTCGCTCCGCTCGGGCATCACGGGTCCGTACCCGGTGACCGGTCGGGACCCGGCGAACCAGGTGCGTCGGAGCGGCGGCGGCACGGACGGCTCCTCGACCGCAGCGACGGACGGTTCGTCGAACGGGTCCACGGATGCGTCCGCTGGTCCGGACGCCGGGTCGGACGACCACCGGGCCTGATCACCGGCAGCTCCCCCGTCCGTCGGCTCGACCGACGACGGGCGGAGTGTCCGGATAGCGAAACAGCGCGCCCTGGGCGTGCAGGAGGGTCCGGCACCCGTCGGTACGATCGGCGGGTGCCGGACCCATCTGTCTCCCCCACGCTCGACCTCCAGCTCACCTGGCGCGGCACCTTCGGCCGCGTCCGGGTGTTCGACGACCGCGTCGCTGCCGAGACCAGCTACGAGCGGGACGCCCTGACGCCGGTGCCGATGGAGTCCGTGCGCGGGTGGCGGATCGAACCGTGCGACTTCGACGCGGTGTGCGTCGAGTTCGTCACGCCCAGGGAGACCTACCGGGTGCTGCTCGACACCACGGACGAGCAGGTCGCCGGGCTGGCGCTGCGCCGAGCCCTCGGCGCGCCGTTGCCGTCCGCGTCCTGACGCCCACCGCCGACCGGCGGGCGCTCACGGCCAGGACGGGTGGGCTGTACCGTCCGCGAGCCGACGTCCCCACACCGCGTCGAGGTCGGCGACCTGTGACTCGCCCAACCGGACCGCACCCGCGGCGAGGTTCTCGGCCAGGTGCCCGGCGTCCGACGTCCCGGGGATGAGCAGGACGTCCGGCGCGTGCTGCAGCAGCCACGCGAGTCCGAGCTGCGCCGGGGTGACGCCGAGCTCGTCCGCGATCCGCACGGCCACCGGTTCGTCCACGACCTTCGGGAGCCCTGGGAACGCCCCGCCGAGGGGGAAGTACGGCACCCACGCGATCCCTTCCCGGATGCACTGGTCGAGCAGCGCCTCGTGCTCACGGGCCACGAGCGAGTAGGCGTTCTGCAGGCACACGATCCCGGCCGCGAGCCCCCGCTCGAGCACCTCGCCGGACACGGCGCTCAGACCGATCCCCCCGATCAACCCCTCGTCGCGCATCGCGGTCATCTCCGCCAGCTGGTCCTCGACGTCCACGAGCTGGTCCCCCTCGGCCAGCAGACCGGGGCCGGTGTCCGCTCGGCGGAGGTTCACGACGTCGATGCGCTCACGGCCGAGACTGCGCAGGTTGGCGTGCACCTGAGCGCGCAACTGCTCCGGACGCTGCGCGAGGGCGAGTGGCACCGGTGCGGCGACCCGGACGGCACCGACCTTGCTCACGACGACCACGTTGTCATCGGCCCCGAAGGCTCGCCGGATCACGTCGTTCGCGACGCCGTCTCCGTAGAAGTCGGCGGTGTCCACGTGGTCGACGCCGAGCTCCCTCGCGCGGTGCAGCAGGGCCACGCCCGCCTGCCGGTCGTCGGTGAACCGTTCGAGTGCCATCGCCCCGTAGCCGATCCGTCCGACGGTCCGACCGCCGAGCGTGGAGGCGCCACCCGGGCGCCGTGACTGTTCCTCGTGCATGTCATCTCCGGTAGTGTCGATCGAAACGGAGGAACCTCCGCTTCGATCAGCATAACCGGAGGAGCCTCCGCTTTGGCCAGCGATCCCGTCACGAGCACTCGGCGACCTCGCGCGGACGCCGCGCGTAACCGCCAGCGGGTGGTGGACGCCGCGCGTGCGACCTTCACCGCGCAGGGCGAGGACACGTCGCTCGAGGCCGTGGCACGGGCCGCGGGCGTCGGGATCGGGACGCTGTACCGGAACTTCCCGACGCGCGAGGACCTCATCGCCGCGGTCTACCGCGCCGAGCTCGATGCGACGCTCGCGACCGTCGACGAGCTCCTCACCCCCGGTACCGGCTCCGGGAGCGCCGCGGACGCCTTCCGGGCCTTCGCCGGCCGGTACGCCGAGTTCGTCGTCACGAAGCGGGGGCTCGCCGAGACCGTGCGGGCGGGGGCGTTGCGCGGGACAGCCGAGGCCGCGGGGACCCGAGAGCGGGTGAACGCGGCGGTGCAGCGGTTCCTGGACGCCGGGGCCGCCGACGGCTCGCTCCGTGCCGAACTGCTCGCCGACGACGTCACGGCCGCACTGGTGGGCATCCTGCTCTCCACCCGCGACGCGGTCGACGCCGCGCAGACGGGCCGGCTGCTCGACATCCTCGTGGCGGGACTCAGCCGTCCTGCGGCGCGAACTGCGTGACGCGGAACGTCGCACCCTGCGGGTCCTGCAGCTCCGCAGCCCGGGTCCAGAAGCCGTCCCACGAGCCCAGCACTCGGCCACCGAGCTGTTCGGCGAGCGCCGCGGCACCGTCGCGGTCCGCCACGCTGAACGACACGTGCCAGTCGTCGGCACCGGCGTCGAGCCGGGCGAGCGCGCCGATGACGTCGGCGAACCCCTCGGGCGCGCCGACCTGGCGTTCGCGGATGTCCGGGTCCGAGGTCGCCGCGAGGTGGTCGCCGTACCCGGGCAGGCGGACCATCGCGCTCGGGCCTTCCTCGATGCCGGAGACCTGCCAGCCGAAGAGCTGCTCGTAGAACCCGATCGCCTGCTCCGGATCGGTCGAGCGGAGGTCGCTGAACACCCACCCACCGGGGGCGTTGATGTGCTGCGCGCCGAGTCGGGCGCGCGCCTGCCAGAGCCCGAACGCGGCACCACGGGGATCGACGCAGTCGACACTGCGGCCGGCCGCTCCCCCGGGTCCGGCGTCCTCGGCGGGACCAGCGGCGCCGCCGAGCTCCGTGACGCGACGGGCCACGGCGTCGGCGTCGTCGACCGCGATGTACGTGAGCCACGTGGCCGGCTCGTCACTCGACGCGACGGCACCGACCTCGTGCCCGTCGATCGACACGATGCGGTAGGACCCCGGCGTCCCCGGCGGGAGTCGCTCCTCGAAGTCCCAGCCGAACAGCCTGCCGTAGAAGGCCTGGGCTGCGTCCGGGTCCGGCTGTCGGGCGTCGATCCAGCTGGGGACGCCCTGGGGGTACGTGCGCGGGGTCTGGTCGGTCATCGGCGCTCCCGGGTGAGCCGGCGCGTGGCCGGATGTCCCAGGTCTACCGCGGACCACCGACGCCCTCGCGCCCGCGCTCGCGCTCGCGCCGGCGCCCGCGCCTCAGTCGTCGGTGTCGACCTCGTCCGTCACGACCTTGCCGGTGCCCGCGTCGAGGCGGACGCTGTGCTTCGTGCCCGAGGCGTCGCGCACGTCGCCCTCCCAGACGACCTTCCCGAGGTGGTCGTCGAGCCCGAGCTCGGTGATCGTGCCGGCGTGCAGGTCCTCGAACCGGCCGACCGCGTCGTCCACGGTCAGGTCGGCCGCGGCCGTGAAGCGCTCGTTCTCGGCCCGGTCGTCGGCGTCCGAGGTCTCGGTGCGCGGCGATCCGGACACCGCCGTGCCGGCCTCGTTCGTGTGCACCTCGTGCTCGGTGCCGTCGTCGGTGACGACCAGCACTTCGTAGGCGGTGCCGTTCTGCTCCTGCTCGACCGAGACCACGGTTCCCGACCCCACGGCGTCGCGGGCGGTGGCGACGGCGGCACGCAGGGCGTCGTTCGACGTGGCGGACGCAGCGGTCGCGCCGCCGGACGCCGATCCGGACGAGGACGATGACGACGTCGTGGACGAGGCCCCGTCGGACTGCGCGGTGGAGCACCCGACGAGGGCGAGGGACGCCACGAGCGGCAGGGCGGCGATGCCGGCGACACGACGGGTGGAGCGGGCTGTGGTGGTGCGGAGTGCGTTCATGCGACCAGGGTGCCGGGCGGGTGCTGAAGCACGGCTGAAGCCCCCTGGTCAGCCGCCGAGTGCGATGCGGACCGCGAACCGGGCGCCACCGAGCGGCGAGTCCGTCACGACGACGTCCCCGCCGTGTGCCCGGACGGCGTCCTGGACGATCGCGAGGCCGAGCCCCGCGCCGCCCGCGTCCCGGCTGCGCGCCTCGTCGAGCCGGACGAGGCGTTCGAACACGCGATCACGGTCTGCCGGGGCGATGCCCGCGCCGTCGTCGTCCACCGTCAGGACGGCGCGTCCGTCCTGCTCGGCGAGCGCGACGACGACCCGACCCTCGGCGTGCCGGACGGCGTTGTCGACGAGGTTGCGGACCACGGCGGCGAGGAGCCGTTCGTCCCCGAGGACACGGGCAGGCCCGATCCCGGACCCCTCGACCCGGATCGACCCGTCGGCGTTCCCGCCGAGCCGTCCGCGCGCCCGGGCCACGGCGTCGAGCGCCAGGTCGTCGAGGTCCACCGGACGCCGGACGCCCACGTCGCCCTCGTCGAGCCGCGAGAGCTCGAGGAGGCCCGTCACGAGGTCCTGCAGCCGGAGCGCCTCCGAGCGCACCACCTCGGACAGCTCGACGACGTCGGCGCGGTCGGGGTGCGCCGCGGCGACCTCGGCGTGCTGGCGGATGGTCGCGATCGGCGACCGCAGCTCGTGGGAGGCGTCGGAGACGAACCGCCGCTGCCCCGCGGCGGAACGGTCGAGCCGGTCGAGCATGGTGTTCATGGTCGTGGCGAGCCGGGCGATCTCGTCGCCGGTGTCCGGGACGGCGACCCGGGCGTCCGGTCGTGCCGCGCGGATCGTCTCGACCTCGGTGCGCATGCGTTCGACCGGGCGGAGCGACCGGCCGGTGACCACCCAGGTGACGGCCCCCATCACGAGCACGAGCACCGGGACGCCCACGGCCAGCAGCGCGACCGCGGCACCGACGGCGGCGTCGGTCTGGTCGAGGGAGACCCCGTAGACGAGCGTCGCGTCCCCGCCGCCGGGCAGGTCGACGTCGTCGGCGACGAGCAGCCACCGCTCGCCGTCATGGGTCCAGCGGGACTCGTCGGCCGTCGGGAGCGCCGGTGGATCGGCGTCGTCCCCGTGGGCGAGGACGGACCCGTCGTCCCCCACGACCTGCACGAGGACGTCCTCGTAGCCGCTCACGACCGCGGCGCCGTCGGCCTCGACACGAGCCGAGGCCTGCTCGAGCCCCGACTCCGCCGTGGTCCGCACCCCGTCGAGGAGGACGAGGCGGAGCACGACGACGAACGCCGCCGCGCCGACGAGCAGCGCCGCGAGCACGACGACGACCGCCCCGAGGGTGGTTCGCGCCCGGACGGACCGGAAGCGCCGGCGGCCGCCGTCAGCCACCGTCCGCCGCCAACCGGTAGCCGGCGCCGCGCACCGTCTCGATCGCGGTGCGACCGAACGGCCGGTCGACCTTGCGACGCAGGTGTCCGACGTACACCTCGACGATGTTCGGGTCGCCGTCGAAGTCGACGTCCCACACGTTCTCGATGACGTCGCGCTTCGAGCAGACCTCGCCGGCGCGGCGCGCCAAGAACTCGAGGACGGCGAACTCCCGACTCGTCAGCTCGACGGGCGTCGACGCCCGGGACACCGTCCGGGCGGCCGGGTCGACGACGAGGTCACCGAGCGTCAGGACCGCCGGGCGCTCGCGCGCACCACGGCGGACCAGGGCACGCAGCCTCGCCACGAGGACGGGGTGCGAGAACGGCTTCGTCACGTAGTCGTCGGCCCCGGCGTCGAGCGCCTCGACCTGGTCCCACTCGCCGTCCTTCGCCGTCAGCATGAGGACGGGCGTCCAGTCGCCGTCGGCACGGAGCTGCGCGCACACGGCCCAGCCGCTGAGCCCGGGCATCATCAGGTCGAGCACGATCGCGTCGTACACGAACTCGCGGGCGTGCCACAGTCCGTCGACGCCGTCGTGGGCGACGTCGACCGCCCACCCCTCGGCTTCCAGCCCGCGACGGACGCCGTCGGCGAGCCGAACCTCGTCGTCGACCACCAGGACACGCATGCCCCGATCCTGCCGTGCGCCGCTGAAGCAGGCCTGAAGCATCCTGGCCGGCACCGGGTCGCGTCCACAGCCCCGTCGTCGCCGGGTCCCGGGACGGATTCGGGTTCTGGCCCGGCCTCCGGCGGCGACGGTACCAGCGCCGATCCTGCTCCCTCGGCGACGGACGCGCTCAGACGAGCAGCAGGATGCCCGCGACGACGGCCGCGACGGCGATCGCCAGCGCGATGAGCAGCAGCACGAGGTGCACCGTGTAGAACGTCGTCGGCTTGCCGGCGGCGTCACGCGCCCGGGAGTCCTTCGCGACCCGCTGGAAGAAGCGGGGCCAGGTGACGACGTTGAAGACGGCACCGATGAACAGGACGAGGGCTGCGAAGACGGTCACCCGACGATCCTAGACACCGCGGGCACGGGGCCGGTGGTGCTCGGCCGCCCCCAACGCGGCCGAGTCCCACCCCGTGCTGCCACATCGCGTGTAGCACCTGCTACAGACCCTACACGGCGGCCCGGACGACGTCGACCCATCCAGTGGGATCGATGTCCCGTTCTGGTAACGACTGGCGCTACGCCGCGTCGAGGGCCGCTTCGGCGTCGGCCAGGGCCCGCTGCTCCGACTCGCTCAGCGACTGCCGGGCGCGACGGGCGCCGTCGTTGATCTCGACGATGAGCCGACTGAGCCGCGTCGCCGGGTCGCCGGAGTCGGGGTAGGCGTTGTCGGTGCCGATCCGCGCGTGCAACGGCGTGAGGGCGCGCAGGGCCGTCTCCACCCGACGGGAGCGCCGACGGCGCGAGACCTGGTGGCCGATGACGAGCAGGAGCATCCCGGACGACACGCAGATCACCGCACCCGGGGTCGTGACGTCGTAGGGCAGCGCGAGGGCCCGGGTGAGGCCGAGGTCGCCCAGGACGTGCGCGAGGTCCATCGCCACGACGACGACCATCCGCACGACACCGAGGACCCCACCGAGCACGAGGACCCACAGGCCGACGAGGTCGGTGGTGGTGCGGGCCTCGCGCAGGTGCAGGACGCAGATGAGTCCGGTCGCGCCGAGCGCCACCCCGAGGTAGACCGTCTGCGCGATCGAGTAGACCGTCGCTGCCGGGTGCGATCCGGCGTCGAGCATGAAGGTCGTCGTCGTCGCGGGCTTGTCGAGCACGGTGAACGCCACGATGACCACCACGACGACGACCGCGCACGTCACGACGATCGCGTTCCGGAGCCACGGCCGCGCGGCACCGACGGCCTTCGACACACCCCAGAGCAGGGTGCTCGTCCCCGCGACCATCAGGCAGTCGCTGACGACCGTGACCACGTTGAACCCGCCGAACAGCGGATCGAGCCACCGGTACAGCGGGTCGACGTTCGTGACGATCGTCGCGGCGAACAACAGGAAGGTGACCGCGAGCGTGCGGTCCTGCCCGCGCTGCAGGACGAACAGCGTGACCGTGCCCGCGATCAGGAGCAGCGCCTGGACGAGGGAGACGATCACCCGAACACCCCGCGGAACGCGCTCGGACGGTCGCGGTGGCCGCGGATGAGCCCGGCGAGCCGGTCGGCGAAGACCTCGGCCTCGTGCTCGTACTCGTTCGAGAACAGCCCGCGGGCGAGTGCCCGCTCGACCTTGTACTCCGGCAGGTCCGGGATGACGTCGCGGATGTAGGCCGCCTGCGGGGCGTGGTCCTGGTGGCGGTGCAGGATGTGGCCGAGTTCGTGGCCGATGACGAACGACCGGAACGTCCGCGAGGCCGTCGGGGAGATCATCACGAGGTGCTGCCGCTCGAGCGTCGCCACGAAGCCGCACACGGGCTCGGCGGCGAGGAACGCCTCTTCACGGACGACGATCGGCTTGCCGACCACCTCGGCCGCGGCGGCGACGGCCTGGTCGACGTCGGACCACCCCTCGGCCGCACCACGCGCCCAGAACGCCTCGACGAGGTCGGTCGGTGCGCTCATGCGACGCTCCCCCGGGCGGACTCCTCCTCGAGCACCTCGGCGATGCGACGGAGCGCCTCGGGCGAGAGCTCACCGGGGAAGGTCCGGGCGGCGAAGCCGCTGACACGTGCCGATCGGAGGGAGCGGACGAGGGCGAGCTGGGCGCCGATGCGCTCGGGGACGTCGCTGTCCTCGAGCAGGAAGCGCTCGTCGACCTCGAAGAAGCCCGCGAGCAGGCGGAGCAGCCCGGTGTCACGGTTGCGACGGCCGTCGCCGGAGAGCATGTACGTCCACTTCGCCCGGGACAGCGAGCCACCCTGGGCCGCCACGTACTCCTCGATCGCCGCGAACGGGACGGGGGCGCCGCGCTGCGCTTCCTCGAAGTCGAGGAGGAGGTTCAGCCGGCGCGCGAGTTCCGCGGCGTCGAGCACGCCACCCCTCGGATCTGCTGTCGCCATGTCGATCGGACTCCTCCCCAGCCGCACGTCGTGCAGGACATGGTAGCGCGAGCCGCCGACGAGGACCTCGCTAGCCTCGACGGTGTGAGCACGCCGTACCCGTCCACGGTCGCCGCCTCGGTCGAGCACGAGATCGTCATCACGAAGTCGCGCTTCATCACGACCGTGGCGCCGGTGTCCGGGGTCGCGGACGCGGACCGGGTGATCGCCGAGGTCCGCCGCCGGCGGTGGGACGCCCGGCACAACTGCACCGCGATGGTCACCGGCGTGCTCGGGGACCAGGCGCGGTCGAGCGACGATGGTGAACCCTCCGGGACCGCCGGCGTCCCGATGCTCGAGGTGCTCCGACGCCGCGGGCTGACCGACGTCGTCGCGGTCGTCACGCGGTACTTCGGGGGCGTGAAGCTCGGCGCCGGCGGCCTCGTCCGTGCCTACTCGACCTCGGTGTCCGAGGCACTCGACCGCGCGACGCTCGTGCACCGGCGTGCACTGACCCGGGTGACGGTGGACGTCCCGCACGCCGACGCCGGCCGGATCGACAACGTGCTGCGCGACTGGGTCCGGCACCACGGAGCCACGCTCGGCGACCCCGCGTACGGCGCCGCCGCGACGTTCGAGCTCTGGGTGCCGGGCGACGGCATCGAACCGCTGCGTGCCGACCTCGCCGCGACCTCGGCGGGAGCGCTCGACCCGGTGGTCGGCGAGGAGCGCGTGGTCGACGTCCCCGCCGAGTGATCCGCACGCGGAGTCGCGGCCGAATCGCACTCCGGGCGTGTCTCCCCGTGCGGCACCGCATGCCGGGAACGACGAAGGCCCCGACTCGATGAGTCGGGGCCTTGCTGGTGCACCCCCTCGGACTTGAACCGAGAACCCACTGATTAAGAGTCAGTTGCTCTGCCAATTGAGCTAGAGGTGCATGTTGCGCTTCCGTGCTGCAACGGGAAACAACAATAGCATGGGTTTCGCGTGCTCTTGACCACTCAGGGCACGGACCACGAACAGGAGCCCCATGACCGACCGTCTCGCCGCCGGCGACACCGCCCCCGACTTCACCCTGCCGGACCAGGACGGCACCGAGCACTCCCTCTCGGCCCTGCGTGGGAAGAAGGTCATCGTGTACTTCTACCCGGCAGCGTCGACGCCGGGGTGCACCACCGAGGCGTGCGACTTCCGCGACAACATGTCCTCGCTGCAGGCCGCCGGGTACGAGGTGCTCGGGGTCTCGAAGGACGACCTGCCGGCGCTCAAGACCTTCCAGCACGAGCAGGCCCTGACCTTCCCGCTGCTGAGCGACCCGGACCTCGCCGTGCACAAGGCGTACGGTGCCTGGGGCGAGAAGAACAACTACGGGAAGATCGTCACCGGCACGATCCGCTCCACGATCGTGGTCGACGAGGACGGCACCGTGCAGCTGCCGCTCTACAACGTCAAGGCGACGGGGCACGTGGCGAGCCTGCGGAAGAAGCTCGGCCTGGTCTGAGACCCGACTGATCGACGGACTGGAGGCGCGGTGCCAGCTGGCACCGCGCCTCCAGTCCGTGGATCGGGACCGTCTACTCGACCGGTCGGGCGAGCGCGTCCGTCACCGGTCGCGACAGCACCAGCGTGATGCCCAACAGCGCGGGGATGAGCAGGAACCAGCCGACGGCGGGCACGCGGAAGACGCCCTGGAACGCCCCGATCGCGAGCGCACCCTGCAGTACCTGCCAGACGATGATCCCGGACCGCACCCACGGACGACGGTTGCGGAGGCCGATGAACAGGGAGCCGAGCCAGAGCGCCGCGATGGCCGCGAGGACCGTCAGCGCGATCCCCGACGCGATGCTCGTGGCCGGCGCGACGATGAGTTCGACGATGAGGACGATCGTCACGACGACGAGGGCGGCGAACTCGAGTCCGACGACGACGAGGAGCGCCAGGAGGGCAGGCGACCGCCGCTCGACGTGGTCGGGCTCGGTCGGGGTGGTGTCGGGCACAGCATTCCTCCAGCGTCGGAACCCTTGATTTGGCCCTACCAGTATGGAACGATATTCGAGGTCGTTTGGACGGCACGATGTGGTGTGCGTCTCCCGTGGTTCGACGCTCCTCCCCCGAGCGTTCTGCGGGCGTCAGACTCGCTTCCAGCGGACTCCTCCCCCACGGGTGTCCCCTCGTGCCTCGCGCATGCTCAGCGTTCCGATCCCCGAACCACGGCCCCGGCCTGCCGTTCGAGCATCGATTTCAAGGAGCACCACACATGGACTGGCGTGACCAGGCAGCCTGCCTCACCGCGGACCCCGAGCTCTTCTTCCCCGTCGGGAACACCGGACCGGCCGTCGATCAGATCGAGAAGGCCAAGTCGGTCTGCGCTCGCTGCACGGTCACCGAGATGTGCCTGCAGTACGCCCTCGAGAACAACCAGGACTCCGGTGTCTGGGGTGGCCTGAGCGAGGACGAGCGCCGCGCGCTGAAGCGTCGCGCCGCCCGCGCTCGCCGCGCTTCCTGACCCGGCGCCTGCTGCGCGCCTGACGCCCGTCGGCCCCTTCGGGGCCGGCGGGCGTCGTCGTGCGCGGGGCGGCTGCGCCGCGCCGCGCCGCGCCGCGCGCGGGGGCGGCTGCGCCGCGCCGCGCCGCGCGCCTTCAGGCGGTTGCGTATGCCTGCGCACAACGGAAAGCACGCGACGCCGCGCCATCGCGCGGTTCGGACGCACTTCCGTTGTGCGGCCGCCCGACGCGCCGCGCGGCGAAGCACGGAACCGACGTCGAACCAGGGCTGGACGGCGGTTCGACGTCGGGAACGTGGCTCGACGCAGCCCTGGCGGGCGCACGCGGCGCCTCCAGGCCGCTGCACGTGCCTCCGCACCACGGAAAGCACGCGACGCCGCGCCATCGCGCGGTTCGGACGCACTTTCGTTGCGCTGCCGCGCGGCGAACCACGGAACCGACGTCGAACCAGGGCCGGACGGTGGTTCGACGTCGGGAACGTGGTTCGATGCGGCCCTGGCGGGCGCACGCCGCGCCTCCAGGCGGTTGCACGTGCCTGCGCACAACGGAAAGCAGGCGACGCCGCGGCATCGCGCGGTTCGGACGCAATTCCGTTGTGCGGCCGCCCGACGCGCCGCGCGACGAACCACGGAACCGACGTCGAACCAGGGCCGGACGGTGGTTCGACGTCGGGAACGTGGTTCGATACGGCACTGGCGGGCGCACGCCGCGCCTCCAGGCGGCTGCGCGTGCTTCCGCACAACGGAAAGCAGGCGACGCCGCGGCATCGCGCGGTTCGGACGCACTTCCGTTGTGCGGCCGCGCGCCGCGGCGTGCGCGCCTGCGCGCGCCGCGCGGCGAACCACGGAACCGACGTCGAACCAGGGCCGGACGGTGGTTCGACGTCGGGAACGTGGTTCGATACGGCACTGGCGGGCGCACGCCGCGCCTCCAGGCGGCTGCGCGTGCTTCCGCACAATGGAAGGCAGGCGACGCCGCGGCATCGCGCGGTTGGGACGCACTTCCGTTGTGCGGCCGCGCGCCGCGGCGTGAGCGCCTGCGCGCGCCGCGCGACGAACCACGGAACCGACGTCGAACCAGGGTCGGACGGTGGTTCGACGTCGGGAACGTGGTTCGACGCGGCCCTGGCGGGCGTACGCCGCGCCTCCAGGCGACGCGCAGCCCGCGGCGCGGGCGCGGAGCGCGCTACGCGGCGCCCGGCGTCGCCGTCAGCCAGCGGAACGGGATCGTGATGGTCACCTCGGTGCCGCTGCCGGTCAGGGTGTGCCAGTCGATGGTGCCGCCGAGCTCGCCCTGGATCAGCGTCCGGACGATCTGCGTCCCGAGGCCCGACCCGACCTTGCCCTCGGGCAGGCCCCGCCCGTTGTCGCGGACCTGGATGTCGAGGTGGTCGTCGAAGCGCTCCGCCACGATCTCGACCTCGCCGTCGCGGCCGTCCAGCCCGTGCTCGACGGCGTTCGTGACGAGCTCGGTGAGCCCGAGCGCGAGCGGGGTCGCGGCCTCGGAGGGCAACACCCCGAACTCACCGGTCTTCTTCGGGCGGACGGTCGTGTTGTGCGACGCCGCGACCTCGGTCACGAGCTTCAGCACGGAGTCGAAGACCTCGTCGAAGTCGACGTTCTGGCTGAGGCCGGTCGACAGGGTGTCATGCACGACGGCGATCGCGGCCACGCGGCGCATCGCGTTCTGCAGCGACGTCCGGGCCTCGTCCGAGTGGGTGCGGCGCGCCTGGATGCGCAGGAGCGACGCCACGGTCTGCAGGTTGTTCTTCACGCGGTGGTGGATCTCGCGGATCGTCGCGTCCTTGGTGATGAGCTCGCGCTCCTGGTGCCGCAGTTCGGTGACGTCGCGGCAGAGGACGATCGCACCGATCCGCTCGCCGTGGTCGCGGAGCGGGATCGACCGCAGCGAGACCGTGACGCCCTTCGACTCGACGTCGGCGCGCCACGGGGCACGGCCGGTGACGACCAGGGGCAGCGACTCGTCGACGTCGAGCTGCGCACCGATGAGCTCGGTCGTGACCTCGGCGAGGGACTTCCGCTCGAGCTCGCCCTCGAAGCCCATCCGGTTGAAGGCGCTGAGGCCGTTCGGGCTGGCGAACGTGACGATCCCGTTCGTGTCGAGGCGGAGCAGGCCGTCGCTGGCGCGCGGTGCACCGCGTCGGGGTCCGGCCGGCGCACCGATGTCGGGGAAGTCACCCGTGGCGATCATGCCGAACAGGTCGTTCGCGCTCGCGGTGAAGTTGAGCTCCTGGCGGCTCGGGGTGCGCATCTCGTCCTGGTTCGAGTGCCGCGTCACGACCGCGATCGGGCGCTCGGTCGTCTCGGCGCTGTTCGCGCTCAGCCGCCGGAGCACCGGGATCGCCCGGACGCGCGTCGGGGTGTCCTCGTACCAGTCCGGCTCGGCGGAGTCGACGACCTTCGCGCCGACGAAGCTCTCGGTGACCTGTTCGCGCCACTCCTCGCGGATCTCCTGCCCGACGATGTCGCGGTAGAAGAGCGTCGCCGCGGAACTCGGGCGAGCGTGCGCCACCGCCACGAACGAGCCGTCCTCGGCGGTCGGGACCCAGAGGACCATGTCCGCGAAGGACAGGTCGGCGAGCAACTGCCAGTCCCCGACGAGCAGGTGGAGCCACTCCACGTCGGCTTCGGAGGAACGGCCTTGTGCGAGGACGAGGTCACTGAGGGTCGACACCCGCCCAGTCTAGGTGCGCACCACTGTGGACAACTCCGCTCTCTCCACAGGCTCGATGACAGTCATATTTCTCATGTTGTACTCGCTCTACGCTCAGCCCCGACGAAAGGGGCAGGGGTGGCCGAGGAAGCACGCCGGATCGATGACGCAGAGCCGATGGGGGACGTCCCGCGACTCAGCGCGGTACCGCCACCGACCGACGTCGAGGACACCGCTCGCGCGCTCGGCCTCTGCGTCGCCGAGATCCTGACGGGTCACGCGAGGTCGACAGCATCGCCCGGTGGATCACCGACGAGGTGCACCGGCACCTGCAACAGCGGGCGGCGGTGGCGGCGCGGGCCCGGCAGCTCGGCAGCCGGTCGCGCGGACGGGCGCTGCTCCGGGTCGGCAGTGTGATCGTGTGCCGCCCGGCCGACGGGGTCGCCGAGGCGACGGTCGTCGTGCACACGCGCAGTCACGCCCGTGCGGTCGCGATGCGCCTGGAGGAACGGCAGGGACGCTGGCGCGCGACGGCCGTCGGCGTCCTGTGACGCCCGTGACGTGACGGGGAGACGGACAGGAGGCGCGGTGCCAGCCGGCACCGCGCCTCCTGTCCGGACGTGGTCGCGTCAGCCCTTCTTGGCGGCCTGACGACGCTCGGCACGGTTGCCCGCGGCAGCCTGGCCGGACGCGGTCGCGGCGTTGCCGAACGCGGAGCCCTGCTCCGGCCCGGCAGCCGCCTCGGCCTCGGCCTGCGCCTTCTGCGCCCGCGCGGTCGCGGCCTGCTCGAGGCGACCGCGCTCGTCGCGGACCTCGACCTCGCCGTCGATCGACGGAGCGGAGTACTCGAGACCGGAGACCTCGTCCTCGCCGAGGCCCTTGGCCTCGATCACGGCGTTCTCGCCGTCGGACTGGACCTGCACCTCGAGGTTGAAGAGGTAGCCGACCGACTCTTCGCGGATCTGGCCCATCATGCTCTGGAAGAGCGCGTAGCCCTCGCGCTGGTACTCGACCAGCGGGTCGCGCTGTGCCATCGCCCGGAGGCCGATGCCGTCCTTGAGGTAGTCCATCTCGTAGAGGTGGTCGCGCCAGCGGCGGTCGATCACGGAGAGGACGACGCGGCGCTCGAGCTCACGCATGGCCTCGTCGCCGAGGAGTTCCTCGCGCTGCTGGTAGGCGAGCTTGGCGTCGGAGAGGATCTCGCGGCCGAGGAACTCGCGCGAAGCCTTGCCCTTCGAGCCGGCCTCGGTGATGACCTCGTCGATGGAGATCGAGATCGGGTACAGGGTCCCGAGCTCGGTCCACATGGCGTCGAGGTCCCAGTCGTCCGCGTTGCCCTCGGCGGTGTGGGAGTCGATCACGTCGTCGACGACGCTCTTGAGGAACGACTGCGCACGGTCGTGGATGTCGTCGCCCTCGAGGATGTGGCGGCGGTCGCTGTAGATCGCTTCGCGCTGGCGGTTGAGGACGTCGTCGTACTTCAGGACGTTCTTGCGGATCTCGGCGTTGCGGCCCTCGACCTGCGCCTGGGCCGACCGGATCGCACGGCCGACGAGCTTGTTCTCGATCGCGAGGTCGTCCGGGACGTTCGAGCGGCCCATCAGGCTCTCGGCGGCACCGGAGTTGAACAGGCGCATGAGGTCGTCGGTGAGCGACAGGTAGAAGCGGCTCTCGCCGGGGTCGCCCTGGCGGCCGGAACGACCGCGCAGCTGGTTGTCGATGCGACGGGACTCGTGGCGCTCGGTGCCGAGGACGTAGAGGCCGCCGACCTCGCGCACCCTGTCGGCCTCGTCCTTGATCTCGGCCTTGACGCGGTCGAACACGTCGTCCCACGCGGCCTCGTACTCTTCCGGGGTCTCCGTCGGGGACAGACCCTTGGCGTGCATCTCCTGCACGGCGAGGAACTCCGAGTTGCCGCCGAGCATGATGTCGGTACCACGACCGGCCATGTTGGTCGCGACCGTCACGGCGCCGAGTCGACCGGCCTGGGCGACGATCGCGGCCTCACGCGCGTGGTTCTTCGCGTTGAGGACCTCGTGCTTGACGCCCTTCTTCGCGAGGAGCTTCGACAGGTACTCGGACTTCTCGACGCTCGTGGTGCCGACGAGGACCGGCTGGCCCTTCTCGTGGCGCTCGGCGATGTCCTCGGCGACCTGCTCGAACTTCGCCTTCTCGTTCTTGTAGACGAGGTCGGTCTGGTCGATGCGCTGCATCGGCTTGTTCGTCGGGATGGGGACCACGCCGAGCTTGTACGTCGACATGAACTCGGCAGCTTCGGTCTCGGCCGTACCCGTCATGCCGGACAGCTTCTGGTAGAGGCGGAAGTAGTTCTGCAGCGTGACCGTGGCGAGGGTCTGGTTCTCGGCCTTGACCTCGACCTTCTCCTTCGCCTCGATCGCCTGGTGGATGCCCTCGTTGTAGCGGCGGCCCATCAGGATGCGGCCGGTGTGCTCGTCGACGATGAGCACCTCGCCGTTCATCACGACGTAGTCCTTGTCACGCTTGAAGAGGGCGACGGCCTTGATCGAGTTGTTCAGGAACGAGATGAGCGGGGTGTTCGCCGACTCGTACAGGTTGTCGATGCCGAGGTAGTCCTCGACCTTCTCGATGCCGGGCTCGAGCACGCCGACGGTGCGCTTCTTCTCGTCGACCTCGTAGTCCTCGCCCGGGGTGAGGCGGGTCGCGATGGACGCGAACTCGGTGAACCAGCGGTTGGCCTCGCCCGAGGACGGACCGGAGATGATGAGCGGCGTGCGGGCCTCGTCGATGAGGATCGAGTCGACCTCGTCCACGATGGCGAAGAAGTGGCCGCGCTGCACCATGTCGGATGCCTGCCACGCCATGTTGTCGCGGAGGTAGTCGAAGCCGAACTCGTTGTTCGTGCCGTAGGTGATGTCGGCGGCGTACTGCTCGCGACGCTCGGCCGGGGACTGGTTCGCGATGATGCAGCCGGTCGTCATGCCGAGCGCACGGAACACGCGGCCCATGAGCTCGGACTGGTACGACGCGAGGAAGTCGTTGACGGTGATGACGTGCACACCTCGCGAAGGGATGGCGTTGAGGTACGCGGCCGTCGTGGCGACGAGGGTCTTGCCTTCACCGGTCTTCATCTCGGCGATGTTGCCGAGGTGCAGCGCGGCACCGCCCATGAGCTGCACGTCGAAGTGCCGCATGCCGAGGGTGCGCTTCGCGGCTTCTCGCACGGCGGCGAACGCCTCGGGCAGCAGGTCGTCGAGGGTCTCGCCGTTCGCGTAGCGCTCGCGGAGCTCCTTGGTCTCGTCCTGGAGTTCCTCGTCGGTGAGGCTCGCGAAGTCGTCCTCGAGGTCGTTGATGGCCGAGGCGTACGCCTTCAGCCGTCGGAGGGTGCGTCCTTCGCCGATGCGGAGGACCTTCTCCAGCACGTTTGCCACGTGAGCTCCTTACGAGATCGTCACGCGCGACCTGCGCGATGCGAACAGCCAGTCATGCTAGCAACCCGTCGACTCCGGCCGCTGTGAACGGCGCGGGTGTGCGCGGCCCGCGAACGGTCCGCGCACACCCGGGTTCGGTCTGCCGTACTGAGCGATCGTCAGGCGATCGCGACCGCCGGCTCGGACTCCGACGCCGCTGCCGGAGCGTGCTCGGCGGACGGGTCGTCGATGCCGATCACGCCGTAGTCCCAGCCCTTGCGGCGGTAGACCACGCTCGGCCGGTGCGTCTCCGCGTCGACGAACAGGTAGAAGTCGTGCCCGACGAGCTCCATGAAGTACAGGGCGTCGTCGACCGTCATGGGACCGGCTTCGAAGACCTTGTGCCGGATCACGACGGGGCTGTAGACCTCGTTCTCGTCGTCCTCGGCGTTCGCGTCGACCACCGGGACGGCACCCGTCGCGACGTCCTCGATGAGCTTGCCGTCGGCCGGGACGACACCCATGCGCTCGAACGCGGTGCCGGACGCCTCGGACACGGAGGTCGGACGGTGGCGGCCGCGGTGCACCTTGCGGCGGTCGCGCGCTCGGCGGAGTCGTTCCATGATCCGGGCGAAGGCCAGATCGAAGGCGGCGTACTTGTCCGACGCGGCGGACTCCGCCCGCACGAGGGGGCCGGGGCCGATCAATGTCAGCTCGACGCGGTCCTCGCCCTGGGAACCGCCCGATTTCTCGTTGTGGCGGCTGATGCGCACCTCGAAGGCGAGGGCGCGGTCGGCGAGCACGTCGATCTTCTCGGACTTCTGTTCGACGTAGGTGCGGAATCGGTCGGTGACCCCGATGTTCCGGCCCGTGATCGTCACGTCCATGTGGCGGCTCCCATCCAGACTCAGCGCGTCGCCTCCATCCGGCGATCCTGAACGCCTTGCCGCGAGGCTAGACCCGGTGGCGCTCCGGCGTCACGCGATGTCGGTGAGTCGTCAGGACACCCACCGGACACACAGTGGCCACCGAGCGTTCACCGATGCGCCGAGGGCTCCGGATGGGCGCGCGTCAGTCGTCGACGCTCGCGACGGCGACGCACCGCACGACCCGACCACCGGCGGCACGCACGGCGCGGACGGCCTCGGCCATCGTGACGCCGGTGGTGACGACGTCGTCCACCACGACGACGGCTCGACCGGCAACGCCCGTCACCGAGAGGGTGCCGACCGTCGCGGCCACCCGTTCCACCGCGCTGCGTTCCTTCTGCCCGCCGTGCAGCGCGCCGGCACCGAAACCGACGCCTGCACCTGCACCCGCACCGGCACCGGCACCGACGCCGACGCCGTCACCGGCACCGGCACCGGCACCGGCACCGCGGCGACGCTCCCGCGCCCGCGCCAGCCCTCCTGCCCGCACCCGCGACATCGCCCGCGACCGCCGCACTCCCCCGCGCGCCGCCAGCAGCACGACCGGGTCGAACCCCCGCCGCCGAGCACCCTGCCGCGAGGGCGGCACCCGCAGCAGCACGGCCCCGGGACCGGCGTCGGCGAGCGCCGCCCGCACGAGCCCACCGAACCGGGCGCCGAGGGGCCGAGCGAGGTCCACGCGCCCGCGCAGCTTGAGCTCGAGGAGCATCGTCCGCACGAGTCCCGTGTACTCGAACGCCGCGTCCAGCCGGACCCCGGCGACGAGACGCACCCGGCGGGGCATCGCGTCGAGCGCGTGTCGGCACGCGGCGCAGAGTGCCCGGTCGGGCCGGCCGCACCCGACGCAGTCCACCGGCAGGAAGAGCCCGAGCACCGCGACGGCCGCGTCGAGCCACGGCCGCAGCCTGTCCCGTGTCGTCATGCCGACGATCCTGACCGCCACCCACCGCCGGGCGCGCGCCGATCCGTGGGGCTGGGGACGCGCCTCCTGGACCGCCGCCCTGTGGAGGAGCGGCCTCAGCGCTGGACGCCGAGCACGTCCGCGCTGATCCCGGTCGTGACCCAGCCACCGCCGGTCGACTGCAGGACCGACCCGTCGGACATCCGCAGGAGCATCGAACCGCCGCTCCCGCCGACGATCTCGGTCGCCCGCCCGTCGGGCTTCGGCAGGGTGCTCGACTGCCCACCGATCGTGGAGCGGACGACGTCCGGGCCGGAGGACGTCTGCCCGACCGAAGCGACGTCGGAGTCGCTGATCCACGCGGCCCCGACGGCGTTGCCCGTGGCGGCCTGCACGCGCACCGGGGAGCCGAGCGCGGTCGGTGTGCGGTCGGCGCCGCGGACGATGGCCATCACGTACAGGCTCGGTCCGTCGTTCGTCTGGATGAGCGCGAGGGCCCTGGTCGAGTCGCGCGAGACCTGGAACGACACGAGGTCGCCGGCCGGGAGCGTCGTGTTCACCGCGTGCGGATCGCCGCCGAGACCGTAGGCCGTGACCCGGCGGGTGTTCTTCTCGGACGCGACCCAGACGAAGCCGAGGTCGTCGATGGACGGCGGGACCAGGCCGTCGGTCGCGTCGATGCGCAGGTGGGAGCGTCCGCGCACGACCGTCACGCCGTCGCCGTTCCCGACCACCGCAGCGGTACCGGACGCGGACAACGCGAACGAGGACGGCCCGAGGTCGCCGATCTCCGCGCCCATGCCGTTGCCGAGCGGTGCGATCTTCCCGCCGCCGAGGGCCGAGTAGCCCACGGTGCCGTCCTGGTCGACGAGCGGGCGAGCATCGACGTCCGGGTTCTGCTGCGCGTCGGACCCGCTGCCGTCGGGGACGGCGAAGGTCGTGCCCTCGGCCGTGATGTCGACGGAGGACACCGTGGCGACCGAGGCGAGCGACTTGCTCAGCTGCTCGCGCATCCGGATCCGGTCCTGACTGCTGGCGCGCAGGGCGTCGCTCGACAGGTCGACGAGGGCGGTCCCGCTCTGGATCGTGACCGCGTTCAGGGAGAGCTGCGTGCCCTCGGGGAAGGCGGTGACCACGGCCCCCTTGAGCCAGCTCGCGGGTCCGGCGAGCAGCGCGCTCGCGATGCGGGTGCTCGTCGACGACCGGGCGAGGAACCAGCGCTCGTCGGGCACGAGGAACTTGTACGTCGGGTCGTAGAAGTAGAGCGCGTGCTGCTGGAACACCGACTCGAAGTTCACCGGCGACAGGATGATGCCGTCGGGGGCGTAGGCGATGCGCCACTCGCCGTCCTCGCGGGTGAACTGGAACGTCAGCGTGGACGAGGTCGGTCGGACCGCCTGCGTGTACTCGCCGTCGGCGTCCACCGAGGCGCTGGCGGTGAGGGTGTAGGTCAGCTCGCGTTCGCCGACCCGCTCGATCGCCGGGTTGCCGGGCTGGATCGTCACCGAGCGCCGGGGGTTCCACTTCGTCGAGAAGTTCGAGGCGAGGAACTCCCGGGCGACGGCGTAGTCGTCCGCCGCACCGGTGCCGGCCGCGATGAAGCCGCGGAGGATCGTCGTCTGGTCGGCGCCGGGCACGGGCTTGCCGGGCCGGTAGTCGACGCCGGACACCGACTGGTCCTTGATCACGCCGCCGGAGCGCACCGCGCCGTCGGTGGGGATCGCGGCGCAGGCGGACACGGCGACGATCGTCACCGCGGCGAGCGCCGTGGCGACCAGGGTGCGGAAGCGGGTGCGCATCAGTCGTCCTCCCTGACGGCGCGGGGGCCGTCGTACGACTCGTCGAGGTCCGGCAGCGGGATGGCCGAGGTCGTCACGGTGACGCGGTCGTTGCGCGGCAGCGTGAGCACGAAGGTGGAGCCCTCGCCGGGGCGGGACCACACGTCGATGCGGCCGCCGTGCAGGTTCGCGTCGCCGAGCGAGATCGCGAGTCCGAGGCCGGTCCCGCCGATCGTCCGCTTGCGGCTCGGGTCGGCGCGCCAGAACCGGTCGAACACGCGGGCGGCGTCCTCCGGCGGCATGCCGACGCCCTGGTCGCGCACGGCGATCGCGACCGAGCGGGCATCGCTGTCGACGACGACCTGCACGGGCTTCGCGTCGCCGTGCTCGATCGCGTTGCCGACGAGGTTGCGGAGCACGCGGCGGATGCGCTTCGCGTCGAGCTGCATGGTGGTGTGCCCGCCGGGTGTGGCGAGCTGCAGGTCGATGCCGGCGCGTTCGGCGAGCGGCCGGAACTCGTCGACGATGTCGGTCGCCAGGGCCGCGGGGATGACGGGCTCGGGATCGAGGTGCACCGCCTGCGCGTCGAACCGCGAGATCTCGAGGAGGTCGGCGAGCAGGAGCTCGAACCGCTCCACCTGGGCGTGCAGGAGCTCGGCGGACCGACCGACCGACGGCTCGAAGGCGTGACGGGAGTCGAACAGCATGTCTCCGGCGAGCCGGATGGTCGTCAGCGGGGTCCGGAGCTCGTGAGAGACGTCGGAGACGAACCGCTGCTGCACGCGGGAGAGCTCGGCGAGCTGGGTGATCTGCCGGCTCACCGCGTCGGCCATGCCGTTGAAGCTGCGGGCGAGGGTGGCGATGTCGTCGTTGCCCCGTACCGGGATGCGTTCGTCGAGCCGGCCGGCGGCGATCTTCCGGCTCGTCTCGGCCGCGCCCCGGATCGGCACGACCACGAGCCGGACGACGAGCGAGGTCACGAGGGCGATGAGCACCATGAGCGCGACACCGCCGATCGAGAGCGTCTGCGAGACGAAGTCGAGGGTCTGCTGGGCGTCCGACAGGTCGTAGACGAGGTACAGCTCGTACTGACCGGCACTCGGGATCTGCAGCGTCGACCCGACGGCGAGGCCGGGCTGGTGGCGGCCGTCGTCGTCGAGGCGCACGGGCTGCAGGCTGAGCGTGCCGGTGTTCTTGCCGACCTGCTTCCGGAGGGCGTCGGTGATCACGGCGTCCGGGAAGCCCTGACTCGCGACGTTCTGCACCGTCTGCGGCCCGGGCTGGTCGGGACTCCGCTCGATGGCGATGCTCGTGCCGCCGGGGCTCGTGGTGTTCGACAGGATCGCCTGCTGCGCCTCGCTCTGCAGGGTCTCGAGCTCGCTCTGGTTGTTGTCCTCGCCCGCGGTGGCCGCGTCGAAGATGCCCTGCGCGACGATCGTCGCGCGTGCCGACTCGGCCTCGATCTGGTCGCGGCGCTGCGAGTAGACGTTGTTCGAGATGCTGATCATGACGGCCGTGCCGATGATCGCGACCGCGAGGCCGGTGGTCATCACCGTGATCGCCACCGACCGGAACATCAGGGACCGACGCCACAGGTACGCCGCGGCCCGCCAGCCACGCCGGACCCACCGTCGAAGGCGACGGCCGGCACGGGCGAGCCTGCCCTGCACGGCGACGCCGCCGGTCGACGCTGCGGACGGCACGGTGCTCAGGCTCCTCCGGCCCGGTACCCGACGCCGCGCACCGTGGTGACGATCTTCGGGTTGTCGGGGTCGTGCTCGATCTTCGCGCGGAGGCGCTGCACGTGGACGTTCACCAGGCGGGTGTCCGCCTTGTAGTGGTAGCCCCAGACCTGTTCGAGCAGCATCTCGCGGGTGAACACCTGGTTCGGCTTCTCGGACAGCGCCCGCAGCAGGTCGAACTCGAGCGGGGTCAGCGCGATGACGGCGTCGCCCCGACGGACCTCGTGCCCGGCGACGTCGACGGTGAGGTCGCCGACGTGCAGCACCGTCGCGTCGGCGGCCGTCGGACGGAGCCGGGTGCGGATGCGGGCGACGAGCTCCTTCGGGTTGAAGGGCTTCACGACGTAGTCGTCGGCGCCGTTCTCGAGCCCGGCGACGACGTCGGACGTGTCGCCCTTGGCCGTGAGCATGATGATCGGCGTGCCGCTCTCGGCGCGGATGCGCTTGCAGACCTCGATGCCGTCGATGCCCGGGAGCATCACGTCGAGCAGCACCAGGTCGGGCTTCGTCCCGTGGAACGCGTCGATGGCGTCGTTGCCGTCGGCGCTGAACTCGGGTTCGTAGCCCTCGGAGCGGAGGACGATGCCGATCATCTCGGCGAGGGCCTGGTCGTCGTCGACGACGAGGATGCGCGGTGTCATGTGATGGGGACTCCGTGTGACGTGCAGCGGTACCCGGTCGGCACCTGACCACTCACGATAGCCGAGGCCCCGTGCGACGGCGTTTTCCGACAGGATGGGTGTCGACCGCGCCTTCCGCGTGCTCGGTCGGGACCACGAGGGGGCGGCGATGTCCGATTGGCAGGTACCGGGGGCGCCCGGCGGTCCGCAGGACGGTCGGGGGAACGGCCCAGGAGGCGCGGCGCGGCCCCCGGGGCAGCAGCCGTCCGCCCCGTGGCCGGGCCGGTCCGGTGGTCCGTCCGCCGGTGGACCGTACGGCAGCGGGCCTTTGGCCGGTGGGCCGGGTCGGCCGCCGGGGCCGCCGCCGGCCGGGTCGCGGCCGGTCATCCCGCTGCGACCGCTCGGGCTCGGTGACGTCCTGAGCGGGGCCTTCACCGTGTTCCGCCGCAACGCGCGGGTGCTCCTGCTCTGGAGCGTGCTCCTCAGCGGGGTCCTCGGGCTGCTCTCCACCATCGCGAGTGCGTTCGGCCAGCGTGCGATCCAGTCCCGCATGCTCTCGGCGGTCGACGGCGACGTGGACGGCCAGACGTCGATCCTCGCCGGATCGGTGACGCTCTGGCTGGTGCTGTCGATCGGGCTCCCGTTCCTCGCCTACCTCGGGCGCGGCTTCCTCGTCGCCCCGGTCGCCGCGGACACCGGACAACGCATCCTCGGACGGCGCGCCACCTTCCGCGGGCTCTGGGCGCTCCTCGCCGGACGACGCTGGTCGGTGGTCGCCTGGATCCTCCTGCAGCTCGCAGCCGGTGCCGTCATCGGGATCGTCTTCGTGCTCGTGCTGGTCGGCGCCGCCGCCGGGCTCTCCGGCAACGGGTCGGGCATCGGCGGCTTCCTGCTCACCTTCTTCGTGCTCGGCCTCGGTTTCACGGTCGTGCTCGTCTGGCTCGGGACGAAGTTCGCGTTCACCGTCCCGACCATCGCGCTCGAGGGACGCCCCGTCTTCCAGGCCGCGGCGCAGTCGTGGCGGCTCACCCGCGGAGCCTTCTGGCGCACCTTCGGCATCATCCTGCTCGTGCAGGTCATGTTCGCCTTCGCGGTGTCGATCGCCTCGGTCCCGCTCACGATCGGTGCGACGCTCGTCGGCGGCACGTTCGACCCGCTCGGGCAGACCGATGCGGGGTCGGGAGCCGGGGTCGGCGGGCTCGTGGCGATCGTCGTGGGGAGCCTGCTCGGGATCGCGGTGCAGTGCATCACCGACGTGCTGTCCGCGTCCGTCGTGACCTTCCTGGCGATCGACCGCCGCATCCGGACCGAGGCGCTCGACCAGCGGATCGCGTCGCACCTCGAGACAGGGCAGCCGGGTGACCCGTTCGCGCCGTCGCCGCGGGTGGACCGGCCAGCGTGGCCGGGGCAGGGGTGGCCGGGGGCCGGTCCGGGACCGCAGCAGCCGTGGCCGGGGCAGCCCTGGCCCGGGGCCGGTCCGGGTCCGCAGCAGCCGTGGCCTGGCCAGCAGTGGCCGGGGCAGCCGGGCGCGGGCGGCCAGCAGCCGGGCGGCCCGACGCCGCCGCAGTGGGGCGGCGAACCCGGACGGTACCCGCCGGACGGCCGCGCATGACGATCGACCCCGACGACGCACGACGGCTCCTCGAACGCGAGCTCGAGCGGTCGGAGTACGACGGTGCCCACGTGACGTGGTGGGACCGTGCCTCGCGCGCGGTCCTCGACTGGCTCGGCTCGCTCCGCGCGGACGGCCTCGGCTCCCCCGCGGTCGCGCACACCCTGCTCTGGACGGCCGTCGTCGTGCTCGTCGCGGTGGTCGTCCTCGTGGTCGTCGCCCGCGGACTCCCCCGGCGTCGCGCTCGGCTCGCGGACGGGCAGGTCGGCGGGGTGTTCGACGACGACGACCTGCGTCCCGCCGGTGCCATCGCCGAGGACGCCCGGGCGGCCCTGCGCGCGGGTGACTGGTCCCGCGCCGTGCTCGACGGGTACCGTGCCCTCGCCCGTGGGCTCGGGGAGCGCGACCTCGTCCCCGACGTCCCCGGTGCCACCGCGCGTGCCATCGCCGGCCGGGCGGCCGTGGTCTTCCCGGCCGAGGCCGCGCGGCTCGAGCGCGCCGCGGCCACCTTCGACGAGGTGCGGTACCTCGGCGCCGACGCGACCGAGCGGACCGCCCGCGACGTCCTGGACACCGAGCACGCCGTCCGAATGGCGCGCCCCGCACGGACGACGACCCCGGCGGTCCCCGCGTGACCGCGACCGCCACCCCGTCCGCACCGTCGGGAGCAGCCCCGACCTCGACGTCGCCGCGCCGTGCGGGCCGTGGGCTCCGCGTCGGCTTCTGGGTCGCCATCGTCCTGGTCGGCACCGTGCTCGCCGTGCTCACGGCCGTCGTCGGGCGGACCGGTCCCGGGCAGGCGCCGCTCGACCCGACCTCCGCGACGGCGAGCGGCGCGAAGGCACTCGTGCGTGTCCTCGAGCAGCAGGGCACCGACGTCCGGATCGTCGACCGCGCCGACCGGATCGGGGACGGCACCGTGTTCGTCGACGACGAGCAGGGCGTCCTCGACCGAGGCGTCGCGCGGCGGATCGCTCGGCAGGCGGACCACGTCGTCCTCGTGTCGACGACCCCCGCGACGCTCGAGGCGTTCGGGCTCGACGTCGAGCCGGTCACGCAGGTCGGCGGGGACGACACCGTGTCCACCGCCTCGTGCGCGATCCCGGCCGCTGCCGGTGCCGAGCGGGTCACCCTCGGCGGCACCGGGTACGCCGTGCCGGACGGCGGCCGGGCCCCCACCGGCACCGACCTCTGCGCACCGTCCGGCTCGGGCCGCGACCGGGCCTACGGCCTCGTCCGGACGGCGACCCCGGCCGGTGACGTCACGCTCGTCGGGACCACGGCGGCGTTCCGGAACGACACGATCACCACCGCCGGCAACGCCGCCCTCGCCCTCGGCCTGCTCGGCGACGACGCGACGCTCACCTGGTACACGCCGACCCCCGGCACGTCGGACGCGGCACCGACCCTCGGGTCGCTCGCACCGCCGTGGGTGCCGAGCGCACTCGTGCTGCTCGGACTCGTCGCCGTCGCCGCCGCGGTCTGGCGCGGCCGCCGGCTGGGCCCGCTCGTGGTCGAGCGGATGCCCGTCGTCGTCCGTGCCGCCGAGACCACCGAGGGCCGTGCCCGGCTCGCCGCACGCACCGGCGACCGGACCCACGCGCTCGACACGCTCCGGATCGCGGCCCTCCGCCGCACGGCACGCCGGCTCGGGCTCCCCCGGTCGGCCCACGTCGACGAGGTCGTCCGGGCCGCGGCACGCGCCACCGGGATCCCCGACCGGCGCGTCGGGGCGGTCCTCGTGGGCGGCCCGGCCACCGACGACCGGGCCCTCACCGCCGGGGCAGCGGCGCTCGACGACCTCGAGCGTGCCGTCCTCGCCGCGACCACCGGCGCCCAGCAGACCGACCGAGACCACCGAGGAGCACGACCGTGACCGATCCGTCCACCACCCAGACCCCGCAGGCGACCCCCGCTGGTGATCCGTTGCGCGACGTGTTCGGACGGCTGCGCGCCGAGGTCGGCAAGGCCGTCGTCGGGCAGGAGGGCGCCGTCTCCGGGATGATCGTCGGCATCCTCGCGCAGGGGCACGTCCTGCTCGAGGGCGTCCCCGGCGTGGCGAAGACCCTGCTGGTCCGGAGCCTCGCCGCCGCGATGTCGCTCGACACGAAGCGGATCCAGTTCACGCCGGACCTGATGCCGGGCGACGTCACCGGCTCGCTCGTGTACGACGCCTCGACGGGCACCTTCCCGTTCCGCGAGGGACCGGTGTTCACGAACGTGCTCCTCGCCGACGAGGTGAACCGGACGCCGCCGAAGACCCAGTCCGCACTCCTCGAGGCCATGGAGGAACGCCAGGTCAGCGTCGACGGCGACGCCCGGGTGCTGCCCGATCCCTTCTTCGTCGCGGCGACGATGAACCCGATCGAGTTCGAGGGCACGTACACGCTCCCGGAGGCCCAGCTCGACCGCTTCCTCATGAAGCTCACGCTCGACGTCCCGCCGCGGGACGTCGAGTGGCAGGTGCTCCGTCGGCACGCGGACGGCTTCGTGCCGCGGGACGTCCGGTCGGCCGGGATCGCGCCGGTCCTCGGCGTCGACGAGGTCCTCGCCGCACAGCGCGTGGTCCGCGGGGTCGGGGCGCGGGACGACGTCCTCGCGTACATCGTCGACCTCGCCCGCGCGACCCGGCAGGCGCCGTCCGTCCGGGTCGGGGTCAGTCCCCGCGGTGCGACCGCCCTGCTCGCCGCCGCGAAGGCCTGGGCCTGGCTCACCGGGTACGACGCGATCACGCCGGACCACGTCCAGGCCATGCTCCTGCCGGTGTGGCGGCACCGGCTGCGGGTCGCCGCCGACGCCGAGCTCGAGGGCGTCGGTGCCGACGGGGTGCTGCAGCAGGTGCTCGAGCAGGTCCGGGTGCCGATCTAGTGGCGATCTCCGGCCGGTTCGTCGCGCTCCTCGCCGTCGCGATCGTGCCCACCGTGTTGCTCGGCACGGGATGGGCTGGTGCGGCCTGGGCGGGCGTGGTCGTGCTGGCCGCCCTGCTCGACGTGCTGCTCGCCGCCGACCTCACCGCCGTGCGCGTCGAGCGGCGGATGCCCCGGCTCGCCCGCAGGGACACCACGGCCGACGGCACCCTCGTGCTCGCCAACGACGGCCGCCGGACGCTCCGCGGTGTGGTGCGCGACATGTGGGAGCCGTCCGCCGGGCAAGCTCCGCGCCGCATCGACCTGCAGGTGCCCGCCGGGGAGCGACGGACCGCGCGCATGCGGTTCGCCCCGTTCCGTCGCGGCCGCCGGGCCTCCGCGGGCGTCGCCGTGCGTGCGTTCGGGCCGCTCGGGCTCGCCGCACGCCAACGCGTCCTCGTGGCGCCCGCCGAGCTGGTCGTCACGCCACCGTTCCGGTCGCGTCGGCACCTGCCCTCGCGGCTCGCGCGGTTGCGGGAACTCGACGGCGAGACCACCCTCCAACTGCGGGGCCACGGCACCGAGTTCGACTCGCTGCGGGACTACGTGCGCGGCGACGACGTCCGGTCGATCGACTGGCGTGCGACCGCCCGCCGCCAGGACCTCGTGGTGCGCACCTGGCGTCCGGAGCGGGACCGTCGGGTGATCGTGGTCGTCGACGCCGGGCGTGCCGGTGCCGGACGGGTCGACGACGAACCGCGGCTCGACACGTTCATCGAGTCCGCGCTGCTCCTCGGCGCCCTCGCGGCGGCCGCGGGCGACCGGGTGGACCTCGCCGTGCTGGACGACGCCGTCCGGGGTCGCGTGCACGGTGCCACGCGCACCGACGTCGTGCAGCGGTTCGGGGAGACGCTCGCGCTCGCGGAACCCGGGATCGCGGCCACCGACTGGTCGGCGGTGCCCGGGCTCGTCGACTCGATCACCACCTCCAGGGCCCTCGTGGTGCTCGTGTCGAGCCTCGACTCGGTCGGCGCGTCGGGTGACCTGCTCGCCGTGCTCCCCCGCCTGACGCGGCGGCACGCGGTCGTCGTCACCAGCGTGACGGACCCGGCCGTCGAGCGGATGGCGAGCGGGGCGGTGGACCCGGCGGTCTCGGGACCGGGGCGGCGGGGCGGACGTGCGCCGTCCCTCCAGGACCGTGCCGAGCGCGACGTGTACCGACGCGCTGCCGCCGAACGCACGCTCCTCGATGCCGACGGCGTGGCGGACGTGGCGCGCCGCGCCGGGGCCGAGGTGGTCGGGGCCGCACCCGAGCAGGTGCCGCCCCTCGTCGCAGATGCGTACATCCGCGCGAAGGCGACCGGACGGCTCTAGGCGTCCGTCAGTCGGCGACGAGCGCGGACGTTCCGCGCTCGAACTCCTCGAGGTCGCCGCGCTGCCCCGCGCGGTACGCGCGACCGCCGAGGACCCACTGGTACCAGAGCACGGCCGCGAGGGCGACGGTGCCGATCCCGATCTTGACGGGCCACGGCCAGTCCTGCCGGGTCACCGTGCCCTCGACGAGGCCGGACAGCAGGAGCGTCAGGGCGAGGCCGACGGCGATCGTGATGAGGGCTCGGCCGTCCTCGGCGAGGGCCTGTCCGCGGGTGCGTGCCCCGGGGGCGACCCACGACCAGAAGATCATCAGGCCGGCGGCCGCCGCGAGGAAGATCGAGTACAGCTCGAGCTGCCCGTGCGGGGCGATGTAGAGGAAGAAGTCACCGAGGCGGCCCTGGTCGTGCAGGATGGCCGCCGAGACACCGAGGCTGATCGCGTTCTGGCCGATCGAGAACGGCACGAAGAGTCCGGTGATCCCGAAGGCGACCATGGTGGCGGCGATGTACGCGTTGTTCGTCCACACCTGTGCCGTGAAGGCACCGAGGCCGTGGTCGGAGTAGTACGCCTGGAAGTCCCGGGTCGCGTACTGCCGGAGTGCTTCGGGGGTGCCGAACGTGTCGACGGCGCCCGGGGTGGTCGTGATCCAGACCGCCGTGATCGCGGCGATCGCCGCCGTGGCGGCCGCCACCCAGATCGTGACCCAGCGGATCCGGTACAGGGCGGCGGGGAGCTGCAGGACGAAGAAGGACGTCAGCGCCGCGAGCGGGTCGACGGGCGTGCCGGTGAACCGGAGTCGGGCGCGGAACAGTGTCAGCGAGAGCCGGTCGCCGACCGCGGTGCGCGGGGCGGCGCCGCGGATGCGCGAGAGGTCGGTCGCTGCCGCCTGGTAGCCGGAGACGAGGCGGTCGACGTCGGCACCGGAGGCGTGGCGGGTGCGGGCGAGCCGGTCGAGTTCCTGCCACCGGTCGCGGTGCACCTCGGTGTAGGCGTCCAGGTCCACAGCGTCTCCCCCGCTCGTTCCGGTGTTCGCGCGTCCGGGCGGTGGGCGTGCGTCTCCGACAGAATGATCCCATGCCGAAGACCCGCGTGCCGCGTGACCTCGCCGACGGTCGGTTCGTCGTCGCGCTCGACGACACCCACGACGAGCTCGTCGTCGGCGAGGCCGTCGCACTCGACGTGCAGCCCGCCGGCATCGCGTTGCGGCTCGCGGCGGCGCTCCTCGACGGGGTCTGCCTGCTCGCGCTGTACGTGATGCTCATGATCGGCCTGTCGCGGGTCTGGCCGAGCGACCTCGACGAGGCCTGGGCAGCGGCGCTCAGCATCGGCGTGCTCGTCGTCGTGCTCGTGCTCGTCCCGGCCGCGCTCGAGACCGTCACCCGGGGCAAGAGCGTCGGCCGGTACGCGACCGGCACCCGGGTCGTCCGGCTCGACGGCGGGGCGATCGGGTTCCGGCACGCGTTCACCCGTGCGCTCGTCGGGCTGTTCGAGCTGTGGATGACGTTCGGTTCCGTGGCGCTGCTCGTGGCGTTGTTCGGGTCGCGTCCGCGGCGGCTCGGGGACCTGCTCGCCGGGACGTTCGTGCAGCACGAGCGGGCGGCGAAGCAGCGGTCCCCCGAGGTCCTCATGCCCGCGGAGCTCGTCGCCTGGGCCGGGGTCGCGGACGTGTCGGCGCTGCCGCAGCGGCTCGAGAACCGACTCGGGGCGTTCTTCCGCGGTGCTGCCGACCTCCGCCCCGAGCTCCGGGAGGCGGCGGCACGGTCCCTCGCGGCAGCGGTCGCCGAGTACGCGCACCCGGTGCCGGCGGTCCACCCCGAGGTGTTCCTCGCCGGGGTGGTCGTGCTGCGGCGGGAGCGGGACCTGCGCGCGTTGCGGGGTCGGGCGGCGGTGCTCGACCGGGCGTCGGCGGTGGCGACGGCGCGGCCGCCGGGGTTCCCGCGCTGACGGGCGGCGCGGCGCGGCGCTGACGCGCTGACGCGCTGACGCGCTGACGCGCGGCGCCGCGGGCGCGCGGCGGGCGTCGCGGCGGCGCTCGCGTTCGCCTTTCGAACCACGTTTCCGACGTCGAACCAGCGCGGGAGGCTGGTTCGACGTCGGAAACGTGGTTCGTCGCCGCCGGGCCCGCGCCGCGGGCGCCGGCCGGCGGTTGCGGCGCTGACGCGACGAAAGCGCGGCGGCGCTGGCGTCCGGCTTTCGAACCACGTTTCCGACGTGGAACCGGTGCGAGTGCCTGGTTCGACGTCGGAAACGTGGTTCGTCGCCGCCGGGCGCACAACCAAAAGCACGCGGAGCCGCGCGGATGCGTGGTTCCGGGCGACTTTGGTTGTGCGGTGCGGCAGCGCGCCCGCGCCCGCGCCCGCGCCCGCGTCAGTACCGGTAGTGCTCGGGCTTGTAGGGGCCCTCGACCGGGACACCGATGTACGCCGCCTGCTCCGTCCGGAGCTCGGTCAGCGCGACCCCGAGCGCGTCGAGGTGCAGCCGCGCCACCTTCTCGTCGAGGTGCTTCGGCAGCACGTACACCCCCGTCGGGTACTCGGCGCGGCGGGTGTGCAGCTCGATCTGGGCGAGCACCTGGTTCGTGAAGGAGTTGCTCATCACGAAGGACGGGTGCCCCGTGGCGTTGCCGAGGTTCATGAGCCGCCCCTCGGAGAGCACGAGGATCGACCGGCCCGTCGGCAGACGCCACTCGTGCACCTGCGGCTTGATCTCGACCTTCTCGACGCCCGGCAGGGACTCGAGGCCCGCCATGTCGATCTCGTTGTCGAAGTGCCCCACGTTCGCGACGATCGCGAGGTGCTTCAGCGCGAGCATCTCGTCGACACCGACGACGCCGAGGTTGCCCGTGCACGTGACGACCATGTCGACCTGGTCGGCGACGTCCGCGAGGCGCGCCACCTGGTACCCGTCCATCGCGGCCTGGAGCGCGCAGATCGGGTCGACCTCGGACACGATCACGCGGGCGCCCTGCCCGCGGAGCGCCTCGGCCGCACCCTTGCCGACGTCGCCGTAGCCCACGACGAACGCGACCTTGCCGCCGATCAGCACGTCGGTCGCCCGGTTGAGCCCGTCGGGCAGCGAGTGCCGGATGCCGTACTTGTTGTCGAACTTCGACTTCGTGACGGAGTCGTTGACGTTGATCGCCGGGAACTTCAGCTCGCCGGTGCGCGACAGCTCGTAGAGGCGGTGCACGCCGGTGGTGGTCTCCTCGGTCACGCCCTCGATGTCGGCCGCGATGCGGGTCCAGCGGTCCGACGACTCCTGCAGTGAGGCGGCGACGGTGTCGAGGACGATCTTCCACTCGGTGCTCGCATCAGCCCCGGCATCGGGCACACGGCCGGCGGCTTCGGCATCGGCGCCGGTGTGCACGAGCATCGTGGCGTCGCCGCCGTCGTCGAGGATGAGGTTCGGGCCGATCCAGTCGGCGCCGGCGGCTGCGGCCTCGGCCGACCAGTCGAAGATCCGGCTGGTGCACCACCAGTACTCCTCGAGCGTCTCGCCCTTCCACGCGAACACGGGGACGCCGGCCGGCGACCCAGGCGTGCCGGTCGGGCCGACGGCGATGGCCGCGGCGGCTTCGTCCTGCGTCGAGAAGATGTTGCAGCTCGCCCACCGGACCTGCGCCCCGAGCGCGACGAGCGTCTCGATGAGGACGGCCGTCTGCACCGTCATGTGCAGCGAGCCCGCGATGCGCGCGCCGGCGAGCGGCTGCGACGCGCCGAACTCCTCGCGCAGGGACATGAGCCCCGGCATCTCGTTCTCGGCGAGGCGGATCTGGTGGCGCCCCGCCTCGGCGAGGGCGAGGTCGGCGACGCGGAACGGTGCTGCGGTACGGGCTTCGGTGGGCATGCGGCCCAGTCTTCCACGCCGGGAGGCGCGGGTCGTCAGACGACGTCGGTGCCGTGAGCCGCGCCTCCAGGGATCCCCCTGTGGAGGACCGGACCCGACCGCGTCAGTCCGCGTCGCGACGGAGCGGCTCGCGCCGCACGACCTGCCACCCGCGCGGGACGCGCAGCTGCGCCGCGTGGCGGGCGCAGAGGTCGTAGCCGTGGGGTTCGACGCGGGTGGAGAGGGGGCCGACGACGACCATGGAGTCCCCGTAGTCGTACGTCAGGGTCGCCGAGGCGCTCGCGCCACAGGCGACCTTGCTGCAGATCCTCACGTCCATACCGCCACCGACCCTATCGGAGCAGGGCGGCACCGCCCGCGCCGCGTACGATGTGGGGATGCGTCGCAGGACTCGTCTCGTCACACCCGTCGACCGGGGCCGCGGTCGGTCCCGGCACGGACGCGGCGGACGGTCCAGCGTGACCGGTCCGGACCTCGCGCCGATCATCACCCGCGCCGAGACGTTCGACCGCATCGTCGGCGACACCGCGCACTACCTGCTCGGGCTCTGGCCGGCCGAGCTCGAGGGCGTCGTCTTCCAGGTCGCGGACATGCCGACGGACTCCACCCTGCCGGACCACATGCCCCGGTGGCGGGTGGACCGCGAGCAGCGCCGCGTGACCGTGTTCCGCGTCCCGGTGGAGCGGGTCACCCACAGTCCCGAGAAGGACGACACCGACAAGCGCATCATCATCGAGACCGCGGTGTTCCGTGCGGTGGGCGAGCTGATCGACAAGGACCCGTGGGACCTGGCGCCGGACCGCTACCGTCACTGGTGACGCAGCGCGCCAGCGCCACGGCTCAGGGGTAGACCCGGACCGGCGTCGAGACCTCGGTCGCCGCCCGCACCGGGAACCCGGCGATGCCGTCGTCGCCCATGTACGTCACCCCGGCGACGAGCCCCTCGGTCCCCTGCAGCTCGAGCTGCTTCGCGACCGGGACGACCACGGTGCGCACACCACCGGCGACGACCTGCACGTCCTGCGTCTCGTCGCCGGAGCGGATCGTGACGTCGGCGTCGGAGCGCGTCGGGTTGACGAGCGTGAGGCGCTGGTTCTCACCGGGCGCCACCGCCGTGATGGTGGACTCGCCGAGCGGGTCGGCGGAGGCGAACCACCCGACGTCGGTGCGTCCGTCGTAGGTGGGCGTGGTGGTGCGGGCGCCGGCGACGAGCGGCTCGGTCGACGTGACGGTGAAGGCGTAGCGACCGTCCGGGAAGTCGTCGAGCGTGACGTCGGTGACGACACCGGGCTCGGCGGTGGCGTTCACGGTGGACCCGCCCCCGTCGGCGGTGGTGATGCCGAGGGTCACGCGGGCCGCCTTCGTGCCGGGCACGAACAGCCGGACGATGGGTGCGGCGTCGGCCGTGTCGTCGCCGCGCTGGGCCTCTTGGGCGCCGTCGAGGACCACACCCGGGATGATCTGCGACGTCGAGGGCGCCGCACCGCCGGAGATGATGTCGAACCCACCGGGGGTGAGGGTGCGGACGATGGACTCCTGCATGTGGGCGACGATCTGGCCGCCGGAGGACTCGACGTGCACGACGGTCGAGCCCTGGTCGGAGACGAACCCGGACAGCGGGACGACCTTCTGGGTGTTCGGCGCGACGACGATGCCGGTCGTGCCGGGGGCGCTGACCGTGCCCGAGCCGTCGTAGATCGACAGGTCGACGGTCGCGTTCACGTCGGTCGGGTTCGACAGCGTGACGAGGCTCGTGCGGCCGGTCTCGGTGGACCCGCCGACCAGCCAGGTGGACTGGCTCGGGTCGTCGCACGACGCGGCACCGACGCCGACGACGTCCCCGCTCGCGACGCTCTGGTAGCTGCTGCCGGCGACCTGCGGGGTGGTGTCCCCCGCCGGAGCGGTCAGGAGGCGCGGCTTGCTCCCGCCGGTCGCGGAGTCGTCGAGGCCGGAGCGCTCGACGCTCGACCCGGTGGTCGCGGTGGCGACGGTGGCCGAGCCGACGGTGCTCGCCTTCGTCGCGTCGTTGCCGGCGTCGTCGGAGAGCCGGAGCGCGTTGCCGGCGCAGACGCGCTCGGCGTCGGCCGGGACGGGGGTCACCGTCTTGCCCGCGGGACGACCCGGGTCGGTGTCGGTGCCGAGGGCGTGCGCCGCGGTGACGGCTCCGGCGGCGACCACGACGGCGATCGCGGTCGCCGTGCCGCGGACGACCCAGCGGCGGACGGAGGCGGGGGTACGGCTCATTCGTCGCGCTCCTCGTCGAAGGTGGTGGCGGGTTCCTCGGCCTCGATGACGTTCGAGGTGGCACGGCGTCGACGGGGCGCGGTGGGCACCGCCAGCAGTGCCGCGGCGCCGAACACGACCCCGAGGACCACGAGGTAGAGCACGTGCGTCGCCTGTGCCCCGGCCGACCCGGTGGACGGGCGGTCGACGTCGCCCTCGTAGTGGAACAGCTGGCCGCTCGTCGTCTCACCGATGCTCGTGAACAGCGCGTTCTGGCCGATCGCCCCGGCTGCACGGTCGTGGACCGCCTGCGCGGAGGAACCGTCGGGGGCGTCGTCGAGCAGGACGAAGCTCACGCCGAGCTGCCGCAGTGCGGGCTCGGGGTCGTACCCGCTCCGGCTCGCCAGGTTGCCGGCGAGGGTCGCGAGCTGCGCACCGGACCGGCTGAGCGTGAGTGCCGTCGAGTCGAGGGTGGTCTGGTCGTCGAGCGTCGAACCCTGCCCGCGTTCGAGCGACACCGCGAGCGAGCCGTCGTCCTGCGGGTCGACGACGAGCGTGCCGACGTCGGGGTTGGCCTGCGCCTCGGCGTTCACGTAGGCGCTGAGCACCCGGCCGGAAGTCGGCTGGATCACCGCGTTGCCGAGGTAGAACGCCCCGAACGCCGGTGCCACGGTGACGGCGGCGACCACGGTCGTCACGAGTCCTGCGACCGGGGCGATCCGCGGCAGCACGTCGATCCCGATGCAGGCGGCGGCGACGATGCCGAACCAGTACACGCTCAGCCCGCTGCCCGGCCAGATGATCGTGGTCGTGGACCCGACCCCGGTGACGGTGACGTGGGTGGCGGCGAACGCGGTGGCGAAGCCGGCCAGCGCGATGAGGAGCGTGGCTCCCGCGACGGCCCAGCGGTGGCCGAGCATCGCGCCGATGGCGGCGACGGCCACCGGGAGCGCGAGCACCGCCATGAGGACCGGCACGAGCCAGGCGGCGAGCGCGAGCCCGGACGTGGTGGGCAGCCAGCCGCTCCAGTCCGGCACCGGCTGGCCGATGGCGAGCTGGAAGGCCGAGGGTGCGCGGGTGGCCGAGGGCACGCCCGGGTCCGCGAAGACGGCGAGCACGTTGCCGCGGGCGACCTGCGCGAGCACGAGCGGCAGGAAGAGCACGGCTGCCGGCACCGGGATGAACACCCGACGGTGCGCACGACGCCACCCGACGGCGAGCGACACGAGCCAGCCGAGCAGCAGCACCGGCAGCAGCGACGGCGCCGAGGCCGCGATGACGGCGAAGAGCAGGGACGCGCCGGAGGCCCAGGCCCACGACCGGTGCGCCTCGAGCACGGCGAGGAACAGCCAGGGCAGGAGGACGTGCGCGATCACGGCGCCGAGGTGCCCGCTCGTGACAGCACCGACGAGCGTCGGGGCGATCGTGTACAGCGTCGCGCCGATCACCGGCACCCAGGTGCGGGTCGTCAGCTTCCGCACCGCGAACCAGGCGCCGAGCGCGGCGAGCGGGAACGCGACGAGCATCACGAGCACGACCGAGGTCGACGGCGACCAGAACGTGATCGAGCCGAGCACGGCGACGACCGCGGCGAACGGGTCGCTCGGCCCCGTGAACCCGGTGCCGATCGAGTGCCAGCCGTAGCCGACGTTCTGCCACAGCCGGGCGACGTCGGTGCTCAGCGGCAGGAGCCCGCCACCGGTCAGCGCCGGCGAGCCGAGCAGCGGGTACAGGGTCACGACGCTCAGGACCGCCGCGGCGAGGACGACCCAGATGCCGCCGTCGCCGAGGAACGACGCCCGGGCGATCGGTGCGTCCTCGACCCGGGCGAGCTCGACGTCGCGCGACGTGGTCCGTCGCTCGTGCACCCGGCGCCAGCTGACGCGGAGCGGCTCGACCGCCGCCCACCCGAGCTTCTTGCCGCGTGCGAGGACCCGGCGCGAGCGTCCGGTCCCGCCGCCGAAGGCGACCGAGAACGCCGCGGCGAGCTCGGCCCCGACCGCGGCCGGGTGCTTGGCGACGAGGTGCCCGATCGCGCGGCCGATCGCGAACGGCACGAGCGTGAGCCAGTGGATCCAGAGGACCCCGGCGGACGCGTAGGTCATCCGGCGGTGCAGCTGCGCCTGCCGGTGCATCCGGACGCGCCGCCCCTCGGAGACCCGCTTGCGCCCGAACTCCTCGATGGGCCCGGCACTCGTCACGCGGGCCTCGGGCACGACGGCGACACGGTGTCCGGCGAGGCGCACGCGCACGCAGAAGTCGAGCGCGGCGTCCACGTTCGGCAGGGCGGGGTCGAAGCCGCCGAGTTCGTTCCACACCGAGCGTCGGACGAGCATCCCGCCGGCGGCGACCGCCATCACGTCGGTGTTCCGGTCGTGCTGGCCCTGGTCGAGCTCGTCCTGCACGAGGACGATCGACCGACCGAAGCGGGTCATGCTCTCGCCGAACGCCCGGAGCCGCGACGGGTCGTCGACGTCGACGAGCTTCGGCCCCGCGACGACCACGCTCGGCGCGATCTCGACCGCGGACAGGAGGTCGGCGAGGGCGGTGGGCGCCGGCGCGTTGTCGTGGCCGAGCAGCCAGAGCCACTCGTCGACGGGTTCGTCCGCGACCGCGGGCGGGGCCTCGCGTTCGCCGCGGGCGACCGCCTCGCCGAAGGGGCGACCGGCGGGCAGGCGCAGGAGTTCGGCGGAGCCGCCGAACGACAGGTCGGTGGTCGAACCGTCGGTCGACCCGAGGTCGACGACGACGAGGTTCTCGGGGTGACGGGTCTGGGCGGCGAGCGCGTCCAGGGTCCGGTCGAGGTGGTCCGCCCCGTTGGCGGCGACGAGGATCGCGGTGACTCTGGGCTGCATGACGGGCGTCACTCTACGGTCTGGAGGCGCGGCTCGGCCTGCGGACGGCGGCGCGCCGTGAACCTGTGGGAGCCATCAACGACCGGTGCGCGTCGGACGCGCACCGTGCCTCCTGGACCAGCCAGGTGCGCGGCTACGCCCGCTTGCGGAGCTTGCGGCGCTCGCGCTCGGACAGGCCGCCCCAGATCCCGAAGCGCTCGTCGTTCTCGAGCGCGTACTCGAGGCACTGCGCCCGGACCTCGCACGAGGTGCAGATCTTCTTGGCCTCGCGCGTCGAGCCGCCCTTCTCGGGGAAGAACGCCTCGGGGTCGGTCTGCGCGCAGAGCGAGTCCACCTGCCAGGCGAGCGGGTTCTCCTCGTCGTCGGTCTCCGGACGCCGGACACCCGGGACGCCGAGCGACACGGGGTCGACGTGCCAGTCCTCCGGTACTCCGGCGTGGAAGTCGGAACCGTTCACCCTGATCACCCCTGACGTCTCGATAACGGGACCACAACGATCGCTGTCGTTGCCTGTAATTACAGCGGTGTCATTCGCGAGAGTCAAGTCGCGGATCATAGAAGGCACTGACGGTTCCGGCGTGTCATGTCCCCCGTACGGGCGTGTCGCGGCCGGTCTGTCGGGGTTTCGGGGGACAACTGACGCCCCCTCAGCCGGCCGCGACGGCCCGTCAGCCGATGCGGCGCCGGGCTTCCCAGGCGCTCGTGACCATCTCGTCGAGCGTGTGGCGCATCGCCCAGTCGAGGTCACGCGCAGCCGCTTCGCCCGTCGCGACGATCCGCGCGGGGTCACCGGCGCGTCGCGGCGCGATCTCGGGCTCGAACGCGATGCCGGTGCCCTTCGCCATGGCGTCCATGATCTGCCGGACGCTGACCCCGTCGCCGCTGCCGAGGTTGTACGCGCGCTCGAGGGTCTGGCCCGCCTCGAGCTTCTGCGCGGCGACCGCGTGCGAGTGCGCGAGGTCGGCGACGTGGATGTAGTCCCGCACGCAGGTGCCGTCGGGCGTGGCGTAGTCGTCGCCGTTGATCCGCGGCGTGCGACCGGCGAGCAGGGCGTCGAAGACGAGCGGGAAGAGGTTGTGCGGGCTGGCGTCGTACAGGTCCGGCTCCCCCGACCCGACGACGTTGAAGTAGCGCAGCGACGTCGTGGTGAAGCCCGCGGCGACCTCCATGTCGCGCAGCAGCCACTCGCCGATGAGCTTCGACTCGCCGTAGGGCGACTCCGGCGCCTTCGGGGTGTCCTCGACCACGGTGTCGACGTCCGGCGTGCCGTAGACGGCGGCGCTCGACGAGAACACCGCCTTGGTGACGCCGTTCTCCGCCATCGCCCGGAGGAGCGTCGCCATGCCGGTGACGTTCTGCTCGTAGGTGTGCAGCGGTCGCTCGACCGACACCCCCGCGTACTTGAAGCCCGCGACGTGCACCACACCGGTGACGGCGTGCTCGCGCAGCGTCCGGGCCACCAGCTCGCCGTCGAGGATCGTGCCCTCGACGAACGGCACGTCCTCGGGCACGAACGCCCGGAAGCCGCTCGAGAGGTCGTCGAACGCGACGGTGTCGATGCCCGCCGCACGCAGTGCTCGGACGACGTGGGACCCGATGTACCCGGCGCCGCCGGTGACCAGCCAACTCATGCTGGCCACGCTAGCGGAACCGGCGCGGCGTCAGACCGCCACGCGCTGCGGGTTCACGCACCCGTCGCGATGAAGACCGTCGACGCCAGACCGCTGCCGTTGTCGGCCTCGACCGTGACGTCGCCCTCGTCGGGGGTGATGTAGCAGGACTCCCCCTGGCGCAGCAGCGTCGCGGACTGCGCCCCGACGAGCGTCACCGCACCCGCCGTGCAGATCGCGATCGAGGGGCCGTGCAGCGGCGCGACCCCGCCGGAGGCCAGGCCGACCGGGCGTCCGTCCCCCGTGACGCGGAGCAGCGCGAACCCGACGCCGTCCGGCGCGAAGCGCTCGACGCCGGCGGCGACCGGCTCGGGGGCCAGGACGGGGGCCGGGTACGCGGTGAAGTCGAGGACGTGCAGCAGCTCCGGGACGTCGACGTGCTTCGGCGTGAGCCCGCCACGCAGGACGTTGTCGGAGGGGGCCATGAGCTCGATGCCGAGCCCGTCGAGGTAGGCGTGGATGTTGCCGGCGGGCAGGTACATCGCCTCACCCGCGGCGAGCGTCACGCGGTGCATGAGCAGGGACACCACGATGCCGGGGTCGCCCGGGTAGCTCGTGCCGAGGTCACGCACGGTCGCGGTGTTCGGGGTGACGGCGTCGTCGGGGAGCGCAGCGGCGAGGTCGCTCACGGCCTGCACGACGGCCTGCGCCGAGGAGTCGCCGGTCTCGAGCCACCGCACCGTGTCCTCGAGCCCGTGCTGCAGGTGCACGACCAGGGGGCCGAGCCGACCGGACCCGGCGTCGAGCGCCTCGACGTCGGCGAGCGTCTCGGCCACCGGGCGGAAGCCGCTCAGCGCCTCGAAGCGTTCGCTGAGCGCCACGACGAGCTCGGGCTTCGGGAACGGGTCCTTGTAGTTGCGGGCCGGGTCGTCGATCGGGACACCCGCCGCTTCCTCGCGCTCGAACCCCTCGCGCGCCTGCTCGGGTGTCGGGTGGGCCTGCAGCGAGAGCGGGGCGGCGGCCGCGAGGACCTTCAGCAGGAACGGGAGCCCCGTGCGGTCCGGTCCGAGGGCGTCCCGGGGCTCCGCGGTGATCCAGTCGAGCAGCGTGTCCGCGCCGCCGACCATCGCCGGGTTCACGACGACGCTCGGGCTGCCCGGGTGCGCACCGAGCCAGAGTTCGGCCTGCGGTGCGCCGGTGACGGTCCGGCCGAGGAGCTCGGGGATGGCCGTGACGGATCCCCAGGCGTAGTCGCGGGGCGTGTTCGTGATGCCGAGGAACATGCGCACGAGCCTATCGGCGGTCGACGTGCGCTCCCCGGGTACCCTGGCGTCGTGACGAACACCTGGCCGTTGGCGCGCGGATCCGTGCCCGAGCGCGAGGCGTTCGCATTCGGCGCGACGATCCTGTTCGTGCTCTTCGCCGGCGACGCCGTGCCGAACACGCTCACGTGGGTCGGGGCGGGACTGCTCTGGGCGGCCGCCGGGGTCTGGGCCACGACGATCATCGTCCGGGCCCGCCCGCCGCTCACCCGGACACCGCGTGCGCTCTGGCTCTTCCTCGCCTGGTGCCTGGTGTCCGTCGTGTGGTCGCACTGGCGGTTCGCGACGGTCTCGAGCCTCACGGTCCAGGTGATCTGCGCGGGCGCGGCCTTCGCGATCGCCTCGACCCTCACGTGGCGGCGGATCACCGACGCGCTGAGCCTCGCCCTGCGCTGGGTCCTGATGGGGTCGCTGCTCTTCGAGGCCTTCGTCGCGGTCGTCCTCCGGCACCCGATCGCACCGGCGTGGACCGACTACGGCGACCGGAAGATCCCGGACGCCTTCTACTTCTCACGCGCCGAGCTCCTCACCGGCGGGCGCATCCAGGGCCTCCCCGGCAACGCGAACCTGCTCGCGATGGTCGCGCTCCTCGCCGTGATCGCCGTCGCCGTCCAGTACGCCGAGGGGCGGCTCCGGCGCAACCGCGCGATCGGCTGGACCGTCGTGGCCCTCGTCGTCCTCGCGCTCACCCGCTCCTCGACCGTGCTGGCCGCCGGGCTCGTCGTCCTCGTCGCGCTCGCCGTCGCGCTCTGGATCCGCCGGGTCCCGACCGAACGACGGACGCCGCGCTACCTCGCCGTCGCCGTCGGGGCCGTGGTCGTCGCCGTGCTCGGGTTCCTCGCCCGCGGCCAGGTGTCCGAGCTGCTCGGCAAGGGTTCGGACGCGACCGGCCGCGGCGTGATCTGGGAGCGGGTCATCGGGCTCATCCAGGAGCACACCGTCGTCGGCTGGGGGTGGATCGGCTACTGGTGGCCGGGCATCCCGACCCTCGCGGACCTCGCGCACCGCAAGGGCGTGACCTACCTGCAGGCGCACGACGCCTACCTCGACGTGTGGATGCAGACCGGTGTCATCGGGCTGGCGATCTTCGTGGTCTACGTGGTCACGACCCTCAGCCGGTCGTGGGCCTCGGCGACCCGGATCGGCTACGACGCGTCGCTCTCCCCCCGTCCGTTCGACCCGGTGTCGCTCCTGCCGCTGCTCGTCGTCGTGGCGCTGCTCGTGCAGTCGGTCGCCGAGTCACGACTGCTCTACCAGGGCAACTGGGTCCTGTTCGCCCTCATCGCGATCAAGACCCGGATCGTGCTCGTCGGCGAGGAGCCCGTGTCCGCCGGTGACGGTCCCCGCACGCCCCCGGCCCGCCGCGAGTTCCGGACGCCCGCGCGCCGCTGACCCGAGCCCGTCCCGGCCCCCGACACCGGTCCCGTCGTCACGGCCGCTCGACCAGGCGGTCGCACGGCACCGCGGCCCGCCACGGCGCGGTCCGGAGCACGACGGACGGCAGCGTCGGGTCGGCGCGACAGGCCTCGGCGGCCGCGGGGACCTGCGCGGACCAGACCGGGCCGGCGCTCCGCCGGGTCGTCCCCGGAGCGGCGTTCCAGACGGCGGCGACGACCACCGCGGCGACCACGCACCACGCGAGCACGACCGCGACCAGCCGGCCCGCGGCCGCCGACCGGCCGACTGTCGGACCGGATCGACCCGCACCGGGCCGACCCGCGCCTCCTGGCACTCCCACCGCCTCGATGACCACGGACGCCGCCACCACCGCTCCCGACACGAGCAGCAGCCCGGACGCTGCCGCGTACCGCTGCGGCCCCGCCGCCAGCGCGGCCGGCCCGAGAGCCACCCAGTCCTGCACCGCCGACCCGTTCGCCACGAGCGCTGCCCACCACACCACGAGGGAGCCTCCGGCGAGGGCGACCACGACCCACCGCGCACGCCCCCGGCCGAGCACCACGGCCGTCACGAGCACGACCACCAGCAGCACGGCCGGCAGGACGACCACGCCCCACCCGTGCGCGTGCACCGTCTCCGCCACCACACCGACCCGACGGTCCCACGCGCCCCCGAGCGGCTGCAGCAGGTACCCGGCGAGCACGTCGGAGGCGCCCGGGTCGCCCGGCCGGGACGCTCGCGGATCCGTGAGCGCCGTCGCGACCTGCACCGCACTGCCCAGCACCGCCGCCAGGGTGACCGGCAGCGGGCGGAGGTCCACCCGTCCGGTCGCCGTGCGTCGCAGCGGGAGCCAGGCGACCAGCAGGAGCGGGAGGAACAGCGTCGCCTGGACCTCGCTGAGCACGCCGAGGGCCGTGACCACGGCGAGCGCCACCGCTCCCCACCACGTCCGGGGACGGTGTGTGTACAGCCACGGCACCAGGACGAGCACGTACCAGTGCAGGTTCGCCGCGGTGCCGCTGATCTCGACGGGAGCGAGCGGCAGGACGACGGGGACCGCGGCGAGCAGGACCCGGAGCGGCCACGGCCGGACGACGTCGCCGGAGAGCAGGAACACGAGCGCGCAGACGACCCCGACGACCAGGCAGGCCAGGCCCGACACCGCGACCGCGTACCGCTCGACGGGCAGGAGCCAGGCGAGGTCGACGACGACGCGCGGGACGAGGTGGCGGTACCCGGCGTACGGCTCCAGGACGGCGCCGGGGCCGAGTGCGAGCCGCTCGCGGAGGAACACCCCGCCGTCCTCGGCCCACACCGTCCCGCGGGTCACCGGGCCGAGCCGCCACCAGGCCACGGCCGTGGCGGACCCACCGACGACCGCAGCGACCGTCGGTGCGCCGTACAGCCGCCACCCGCGCGCCATGGTGCCGCGATCGTACCGCCGACATCGCGGATCGTGGATATCCGCGCGGGGGTGCACCCGTCGTGTCGCGGGCGTCCTCGGCACGCCGATCGAGGTCGCCGCCGGCTCGGTGCAGGGCGCGACGCCGGGGCGTCCACCTGCCGACGAGGCCGGATGGGCCAAGATGGTGAGGTGACGGACGGCCGGGTGACCAGACGCGTGCTCGCGCGACGGTACCTGTCGGCGTGGATCGGGTTCTCCGCGGGCGGCCGGTTCAGCCAGGCACTCGCGACCGTGATCGTGCTCTTCGCGTTCGCGCAGCCGACGGTGACCGCGCTCGTCGGTCGTGCCGGTGTGTGGGCCGTGCTCGTCACGCTGTTCATCCTCGCCGGCCTGAGCCTGCTCGGGCAGCGGTACCGGATCGAGTGGCACGGGGTGCTCCCCCTCTCGCTCCTGGCGTTCGTCGGGTACTGCGCGTTGAGCGTCCTCTGGAGCGAGTACTCGTGGGTGGCGCTGCGGGGGCTGGTCGGCACCGTCTGCTTCATCGGGCTCGGGCTCTACCTCGCGCTCGGCCGCGACCTGGTGCAGGTCATCCGGGCGTCCGGCGACGCCTTCCGGATCCTGCTGGTGGTCGCGCTCGGCCTCGAGGTGCTCTCCGGCCTCGTCCTCGACACCCCGATCCCGGCGTTCGGCATCCAGGGCAACATCGCGTACGGCGGCCCGATCCAGGGCATCGGCGGGACCCGCAACTTCATGGGCTTCATCGCCGCGATGGCGCTGGTGACGTTCGTGGTGGAGTTCCTCACCCGCTCGGTGACGATGTGGCGTGCGATCGGCTCGACCACCCTCGCCGTCATCGCCCTGATGCTCGTGCAGTCACCCATCACCGGGCTCGCGATGATCGCCCTGGCCGTGACCGCCCTCGCGCTGTGGTCGCTCCGGCACGCCCGACCGACGACGCGACCGGTGGTGAACGGCGTGCTCGGCGGGGTGGTCCTGCTCATGATCGGCCTCGGCATCGTCGCCCGGCACCGGGTCCTCGCCGAGATCGGGGCGGCCGGGGGCACGGCGACCCGGGTGGACCTCTGGGCGCAGATCCGCGTGTTCGTGAGCCAGTTCCCGATCCAGGGCTGGGGCTGGGTCGGCACGTGGCCGCACGAGGCCGTGGTGCCCTACGTGACGTTCATCGACCCGGCCGGGCAGCGGTTCACGTCCGGCCTCAACGCGTTCGTCGACGCGTGGCTGCAGATCGGGCTCGCGGGCACGATCATCCTCGCGGTGACGGCGCTGCTCGCGTTCGCGCGGGCGTGGGTCACGGCGACGACGTTCCCGGGGGTCGCCTACGTGTGGCCGGCGGCGGTGCTGGTGCTGCTGGGCGTCACGAGTGCGGCGGAGAGCTACCTGCTGCACGGGGCCGGGCTGATGGTGTTCGTCGCCGTGCTCGTGATCGCCGCGCGGCGGCGGTCGTGGCGGCGGCACCTGCCGCGCGGCTGAGCGACTGTGTCGGAGTGCACAGGTGTGCTCCGCGATCCCCTGTCCGTTGCATCGTGCACCTAGACTGCCGGAGACCGTCAGGGGGCGGTCCACGAACCTGGGGAACAACCACATGCGCCTGCACCGTCGCCTCGCACTCACCCTGACCACCGCGCTCGTCGCCACCGCCGTCGCCGTCGTGGCACCGGTCTCGACCGCTCAGGCCGCGGCGCCGACGACCGGCCGGTACACGCCGATCGACACGACCCGCGTCTGGTCGGGCGCCCTGACGACGTCGCCGAAGGTGGTGAAGATCGCCGGGAACGCGGGGGTCCCCGCGAACGCCACGGCCGTCGTCGTCAACGTCGAGGTCGCCAAGCCCACCGCGGCCGGCTACGTCCGCGTCACCCCCGCGGGCAAGGACGCCACCGTCGCGACGCAGGACTTCACCGCCGGGCAGACGATCGCGAACCTCGTCACCGTGCGCCTCGTGAACGGCTCGATCCAGGCGAAGCTCTCGAAGGGCACGGCGAGCGGGTACTTCGACGTCGCCGGGTACTACGCCGACGGCTCCGGTGCCACCTACACCCCGCTCGACGCCGCGCGGGTGTTCGGCGCCACGGTGGGCACCACGCCGACGCAGGTGCCCCTCGCCGGCCGCGCCGGGATCCCGGCCGATGCGACCGCCGTCGCCGTGAACGTGCAGGTCAGCAACCCGACGGTCGCCGGGTACGTCCGCGTCACCACGGCCGGGCAGGACCCCTCCGTCGTGACGCAGCTCTACTCGGCTGGTCAGGCGCTGTCGAACCTCGCGATCGTGAAGCTCTCCGACGACGGTGCCGCGCAGGTCAGGCTCTCGAAGGGCTCGGGCACGGTCTACATGGACGTCGCCGGGTACTACTCGAACTCGTCCACCGGTTCGGTGTTCGTCCCGATCGACACCACCCGTGCGTTCGCCGGCTCGGTGTCCGCCACCGCGGGGACCATCCGACTGTCCGGCGTCGCCGGCGTCCCCGGGACCGCCACGGCCGTCGTCGCGAACGCCGAGACGACGAAGCCCACCGCGGCCGCGTACCTCCGCGTCACGCCCGCGGGCCAGGACCCCCAGGTCGCGACGCAGGTGTTCGACGCCGGCACCTCGGTCGCGAACCTCGTCGTCGCGAAGGTCACCGGGTCGAGCGTCGACCGCCGGGTGCAGGCGAAGGTGTCGAAGGGCTCCGCACAGCTGCACCTCGACGTCGCGGGGTACTTCCTCGACGGGTCGAGCGGCTCGGGCTTCGGGGCCGACGTCTCGTGGCCGCAGGGCGGGTCCTCGTCGAACTACCCGTCGAACCAGGCGTTCGGCGTCGTCGGCGTGAACGGCTCGCTGCCGAACCAGGACAACCAGTACCTGACCCCGCAGCTCGCGTGGGCCGCGGGGTCGGCCGGCGGCACGTCGCAGCCGAAGGCGCAGCTCTACGCCCTCGCCGCGAACCCCGGCAAGGCCGCCTCGGTCTGGCCGGCGTCCAACCGGGACCCGTCGGGCACGACCGTGTCGAACCCGTACGGCACGTGCACGGCGAAGGCGTACACCAGCGCCTGCTCGTACATGTACGGCTACACCCGTGCGTACGAGGCCGCGAACACCCGCGGCGTCCCGAACCCCTCGTCGTACCGCTGGTGGATCGACGTCGAGACGGGCCTCTCGTGGCTCGGGGCCTCCGACGCGAAGGACTACCAGACGCAGAACCGCGCCGACATCGAGGGCATGGTCGCCGCGCTCAAGGCCGCGGGCGTCTCGACGATCGGCATCTACTCGACGGGGTACCAGTTCGGGCAGATCGTGGGGACCGTCCCGTCGACCTCGACACTCCGCGGGCTGCCGAGCTGGATCGCGGTGGGCAACGACGGCGTCGCGGCGGCGCAGAAGGCGTGCTCGGCCGGCGGCCTCACCGCGGGCAGCCAGGTGCGGATGGCCCAGTACGTCGTGGGGAACCAGGACTACAACGTGAGCTGCGTCTGAGACGCATCCCCTTCACGGACGGGAGGCGCGGTGCCAGCTGGCACCGCGCCTCCCGTCCGTCCAGGGGTCGCGTCAGCGACGTGCGCCGCGTCGGCGACCGAAGCGCCGCTGCAGGCCCCACTGGGTGGTGCGGAGCATGGCCTCGAGCACGATCGACCGACTCATCTTCGAGACGCCGTGCACGCGGTCGCGGAACCGGATCGGGACCTCGACGATGCGGCCGCCGAGGTCGTCCACCCGCAACGTCATGTCGACCTGGAAGCAGTACCCCTTCGAGTCGATCGAGTCGAGGTTCATCCGGGCGATCGCGTCGGCGCGGTAGACCCGGAAGCCCGCGGTGACGTCCCGCACGCCGATGCCGAGCACGAACCGGGCGTAGGTGTTCGCGCCGCGGCTGAGGACCTCGCGGTGGAGCGGCCAGTCGACCACCGATCCCCCGGGGACCCACCGCGACCCGATCGCGAGCAGGACGTCGTCCACGCCGTCGACCGCGGCCACGAGCGCCGGGAGCCGGTCGGCCGGGTGCGAGCCGTCCGCGTCCATCTCGACGAGCAGCGGGTACCCGCGCTCGAGCCCCCACCGGAAACCGGCGACGTAGGCCGTCCCGAGGCCGAGCTTGCCGGAGCGTTCGAGCAGGTGCACCCGGTCGTCCTCGGCGGCGAGCTGCCGCACGAGGTCACCCGTGCCGTCGGGGCTGGCGTCGTCGACGACGAGCAGGTGTGCGTCCGGCAGCGCGCCCAGGACGGCTGCGGCGATCGTGCGGACGTTCTCGGCCTCGTTGTAGGTCGGGACGATGACGAGCGCCGTGGCGCCCGCGGTCACCGGTTCTGCAGCCGACGCTTGATCTTGCCCGCGACGCTCCGCGGGCCCTCGGTCCGGAAGTAGTGCACGGCGCGACCGAGGTCGTGACGGACGCCGTAGAGCTTCTTGCGGTCCGGGACGCGCACGCGCATGGCGTGCGGCTGGATCGTCGACGAGGTGTCGCGGACGCTCTTGTCGGCCGCGCGGATCGGGTTCCGGCAGAACTCGACGAGCGGGGCGAGGACGTTCTCCCACGTGAACTGCTCGCGCACGCGGTCGACGTTGCCGATGAACTCGGCACGGGCCTTCTTGTCGAAGAGCGCCGTCTCGAGCGCTGCGGCCAGGCCGTCGATGTCCTGCTCGTGCACGGCGATGCCGAGTTTCTCTTCGGCGACGAGGTCACCGAAGGAGTCACCGGCGGTCGTGACGATCGGCAGGCGTGCCCACAGGTAGTCGAGGATGCGGGTGCGGAACGAGAACGTGGTCTCGAGGTGCTCGTAGTGCGTCGAGACGCCGGCGTCGGCCTCGAGCAGGTAGGCGCCGCGTTCCTCGTACGGGATCCACGCGTCGTTGAAGAACACGTTCTTGCCGGTCAGCCCGAGCGCATCGGCCTCGGCGCGCACCTTGGCGACGATGTCCATCTCGGGCACGTCCGGGTTCGGGTGCTGCACACCCATGAAGAAGAGCTTGACGCTCGGCTTCTTCGCGGCGAGCCGGCCGATGGCGCGGACGAGCGTGATCGGGTCGAACCAGTCGTAGATGCCGCCGCCCCAGACGACGAGCTTGTCGTTCTTCCCGATGCCGGGGACGACGCCCTTGACCCGCTGCTGGTCGTGCACCGGCGGCGTCGACGACAGGCCGAACGGCACGACGCCGATCAGCGAGCGGAGGTCGGGGTCGCGCGAGTACGTCCGGGCGTTCACACGGCCCGAGCCGGCGAGCTGGCCGAGCCAGAACATGCGCTGCCGCTCGGAGGCGCAGATGAAGTAGTCGCCGAGTTCGAGCTGGTGGTTCAGGGTGTCCGACGCGTCGAGGATCTGCCGGTTCCACTGGTCGACGTCGTCGCTGCGGCCCTGCTCGAGCTGCTCGAGGTGCAGCGGGTCGTAGACGTCGACGACGAGGATCTTGCTCGTCGACTCGAGCACCGGGAACAGGCGGAGGGCGTGGCCCTGCACGATGATGACGTCGGCCCAGGCCTCGTGCTCGACCATCTGGCGCGGGTGGCGGTGCGGCACCGTGACGACCTCGTACGAGGGGTCGATCTGCGACGAGCGCGTGAGGCTGATGACCCGGACGTCGTGCTCGCCGGCGAGCTGCTTCGCCATCTGGGTCGCACGGATCGCCGGACCGGCCATCTTCTCGCCGATGGAGTCGCCCGTGATGATGAGGATCCGACGCCGGGTGCCGACCTCGAGCACGCCGAGGGAGTGCACGATCTTGTCGTAACCGGCCAGGTAGTTCTCGATCGGGTACGCGGGCTCGTCGCGGTTGCCGAAGAGGCGCAGGAGCTCGCGGTCGCTGCGCACGCGGGTCGCCTGGATCTGCCGACGCGACTCGGTCATCGACGGCAGCTGCTCGACGAACTGGTCGACGCCGTAGATGCCGGCCATCGCCGTCTTCGGCACGGGGATCGTCGGGACGCTGTCGTCGCCGGGGTTGCGGAGGTCGAGCTCGGTCGAGTCGAGTTCGCCACGACCGACGGCGCGACGGACGACGAGCGCGAGCGAGCCGGGGAGGGCCGCTGCGAGCTGCTCGTCACCGAGGTTCTTGTAGAGCGTGAAGAGGGCGTTCCGCTCGAGCAGGTAGGTCTCGCGGAAGTCGCCGAACTTGTTCATCGACGCGTGGTGCTTGTGGAACGCGACGGACTTCGGCTGGTACCGGAAGCGCCAGCCGAGCAGGTTGAGCCGCCAGCCGAGGTCGACGTCCTCGTAGAACATGAAGTAGCGGTCGTCGAAGCCGTCGAGCTGCTCGAAGAGCTCCGCACGGATGAACATCGCCGCGCCGGTGCCGAACAGCACGTCGGTCTCGGACTCCCAGCGCCCGGTGTCCGGCGAGCCCGCGAACGGCTTGTAGCCCATGCCGTACCAGGTCATCGCGGCCTCGGTGAAGTCGACGTTGACGCCTTCCCAGTCGAGGACCTTCGACGCCACGGCGCCGATGTCCGCGCCGGAGGCGAACGTCGCCATGGCCTCGCGCACCCAGCCGGTGTCGGGTCGGGCGTCGTTGTTGAGGAACGCCACGATCTCGCCGGAGGACTTCTCGACGCCGAGGTTGCAGCCGCCCGTGAAGCCGAGGTTCGCACCGGCGTCGACGAGCGTGAAGTCGAGCTCCGACGCCTTCAGCCGACCGAGGTGCTCGGGACCGGAACCGTTCTCGACGACGATGACCTCGAGCCGGTCCTGCGGCCAGTCCTGCTTGCGGAGCTCCGCGATGCTCGTCAGGGTGTCGTCCGTGCCCTTGTAGTTCACGAGGATGACGGACACGACTCCCGGCTTGCGCTCTGTCACGCGGTTCCTCCAGCAGCTGCCGCGCACCTGGCGCGGGTCGACGGGTCGGCCGCGGGGTGCCGACGGCCGATGACACCCTACAAGGCGCGCGCCCGCGCTCCCCTGAGATCAGCGCCGATTCGTGCAGAATGGCTCGGTGACCGCGACCAGCATCCCGACCGCTCCCACGTCTTCCCCCCTCGCCGCGGACTACGCCGCGATCGCCGCGGGCGACCACGCCGAGGGGCCGCGCGGGACCGTCCGGTTCGCGGTGTCGACGGACGACCCGGCCGAGGGCAAGGGCGACCTCTACGTCGCGCTGGGGCTGGCCCGGGCGCTGCGGGACGCCGGGTGGGGGGTCGCGATGTGGCCGATCACCCGCTGGGCCGACCCGGTCCCGGACGACACGGCCGTCGTGGTCGTGATGATCGAGTCCTTCGTGCCGGGCCGGGTGCCGCCGTCCACCGCCCTCGTGGCGTGGGTGCGCAACTGGACGGCGAAGTGGGCGGCCCTGCCGTACCTCGACGAGTTCGAGGCGATCTGGACGTCGTCGAGGACCGCGCGCGACGCCGTCGCCGCGCACTACGACGGCCCGGTCGAGGTCGTGCCGATCGGCGTCGACCTCGAGCTCTTCACGACCGACCCTGCTACCCCGCGGAGCGACCGTGCGGTGGCGACCGTGAACTTCTGGGGCGTCCGCCGCCACGTGCAGGACGTCCTCGACGACGTCCGTCCGGCCGAGCCGATCGTCTGGTTCGCCGCGAACGCCGAGCACGTCGACCCGTCCCCCGGCGTGGAGCTGCGGCCGATGGTCCCCTACTTCGCGCTCCCCGAGGTCTACCGGTCGGCGGCCTTCGTCGTCGACGACGTCATCGCGCCGGCCGCCGAGTACGGCACGTTGAACTCCCGCCTCTACGAGTCGCTCGCGTCCGGGGCGCTCCCCGTGACGGACTGCGCGCTCGGACTCGACGAGCTCGGGCTCGGCGAGGTCCCCGTGTTCGACGACGCCGCGTCCCTCGAGCGGGCGCTCGCGATGCCCGCGGACGAGCGGACGGCGCTGGTCGAGCGGCTGCGCGCGGTCGTGGTCGAGCGACACTCCTTCGCGGCGCGTGCGGAGCAGGTGCGCCCGGTCCTCGAGGCGGCGATCGAGCACGCGCGGTCCCGGACCGGCAGCCGGTCCCCGTTCCTCCGCTGGGCGACGAACGAGCGCGAGGTCCTGCGGGTCGCCGAGCTCGAGCGCGACGTGCACCTGCAGGGCGTCCGCGACATCAACGAGCGGCTCGTCGTGGCCGAGCAGGCGGTGGCGTCGTTCGACGCCGCGCGTCGGCGTGCGGAGGAGGAGCGCGACACGATCGCCCTGCGGTACGACGAGCTCACCCGGTCGGCCGAGTACCGCCTGCTGCACCGCTTCGGCGGTCTGGCGCGCGCCGTGCGCCGCGGCACCGGACGCGGCTGAGGCGAACACGGACGAGACGGGAGGCGCCCCACCGGCTGGTGGGGCGCCTCCCGTCTCGCATCGTGGTCCGTCGGACCGTCAGCGCACTACTTCACCGTGATCGTCCGGCACAGCGTGGTGTTCGCTCCCGCGCCGGTGTTCATCGCGTAGACGCAGACCTGCGTGCTGCCCGCCTTGTAGCCCGACACGGTCGTCGAGAACGAGTGGTTCGCGCCGTACCCGCCGTAGGTGGTGGCGAGCGACGCCTTCGCCTCGTTGGCGGTGAGCGACTTCGCGCCGGCGCCGTTCACGTACACGTGCACCTGGATCGGGGACGCGGTGTCCGGGTCGATCGTCCAGCCGCGCACCTTGACCTGGCCGGCCGCGGGCGAGGAGACCTCGTCGAGCAGCAGGACCGGGTTGCCGGAGGTCATCGCGACCGTGCTGCAGCCGCTGGCGTCCTTCCCGCCCCCGACGTTCGTCCCGACGACGCACACGGTGTGCTTGCCCGGGCCGATGCCGGTGAGCGTGGCCTGGAAGCCGTGCTTCGAGTAGTACCCGGGGTACGCCTTCGCCGCGGTGGCGCTGGCCTGGTCGGCCGTGCCGGTGGTGACCTTCTTGCCGTCGACCGTGTACGTCACGCCGATCGGCTGCACCGTGTCGGGGTCGAGCGCGTAGCCGCTGACCTGCAGCGAGCCGAGCGTCGGCGACGAACCGGACTCGATCTTCACCTTGGGCGGGCCGGTCGGCGTCTGGAACGTCGTGCAGACGTTGCTGTTGCCGCCGGGTCCCACGTTGATCGCGATGATGCAGAGCTGGTGCTTCCCGGCCGGGACGCTGCTGCGGGTGAACAGGATCGCGTGGTCGTCACCGTAGCCGGGCAGCGCCTTGTCGAGGCCCGCCTTGGTCTGGTCGGCCGTGAACGAGGTCAGGGCCTTGCCGTCCAGGTACAGGTGGACGCGCAGCGGCGCGATCGTGTCCGGGTCGGCCGTCCAGCCGCGGATCTTGAGCTTGCCCGGTGCGGTCGACGATGCCTCGTCGATGACGATCCACGGCGAACCGCTCGCCTTCGTCACGGTCTTCGCCCCGAGCTGCGTCCACTTGCCCGTGGAGGTGTCCTTCGCCCACGTGCTGATCGTGTGCTTCCCGGCGCCGATGCCGCTGATCGTCGCCGAGTAGCCGTGCGCGTCGCCCCAGCCCGGGTAGATCTTCCCGACGTCGGTGCGCGAGGCGCTGGCGGTCCAGGCCTTCTTCGCCACGCCGTCCACGCGGAGCTGCACGGGGATCGAGGACTTCGTGTCCGGGTCGATCGCCCAGCCGCGGACGCTGAGCTTGTCCGCCGCGAGGGTGGCCTGGTCCAGCTTGCCGAACGGCGCCCCGGTCCGGACGGTCACCTGCTGGCAGCCGAGCAGCGCGTTGGCGCCGGCGCCCTGGTTGATGCCGAACACGCAGACGTTGTGGCTGCCGCCGGAGATCCCGGTCAGGGTCGTCGAGAACCCGTGGCTGGTGTTGCCGGCGCCGAGCTGGCTGCCCAGGTCGGAACGCGCCCCGTCGGCCGTGATGGTCTTCTTGCCGACGCCGTCCACGTAGAACGCCACCCGGATCGGGCTCGTCGCGACGTCGGGGTCGTACGCCCAGCCGCCCACCGTGACCTGGCGGAACCCGGCGGTCGCGGAGTCGACGTGCCCGGCGGGCGAGCTGCCGCCGGTGGGCGAGCCGAACCAGTCGGTGTACATGCGCCAGAAGTTCCGGTTGCCGTACGCCGAGCAGCCGTCACCCGTGCCGTAGAGGTTCGACATCGCGGCGGCGTTCGGGGTGTACGGCGTGTAGATGTACAGCCCGGCGGTCGCCTGGTTCTTGATGTAGACCGTCTTCCGACCGCACGCGGCGTTCGGGTTGTAGAGGATCGAGTTGTTGCGGCCGGCCTGGTACGCCCAGGACGTCGGCGAGGCCTGGTAGCGCTTGAACTGCAGCGCGGCGGCGTACACCTGCTGGCCGAAGCCGTAGTACTTCGGGTCGCACGGGGCGGTGTCCGGGCACGCGAAGCCGGTGGCGTGCAGGTACATGTAGCTCGTCGGGCTGTTCGTCGTGACGATGCCCTGCTCCTTCTGCAGGAGCACGAGCAGGACCTTCTGGCTGATGCCGCACGCGGCGCCGACCTGCGCGATGACCGTGGCCGCGGACTTCACGCCGCCGTTGATCGCGGAGCACCGACCGGACACGGCGGCGATGCCGCTCATGTTCTGCGAGAAGTTCTTGAGGCACGCCGGGCCGCCCGATGCCTGCTTGCAGTTCGGCGCGACGCTGTTGAGGAACGACTGCACGGACGACGAGCTCATCGCCGACCCGTTGTAGAAGTTCACGTCGCTGATGATGTTGCCCGGGTCGAACGACGCGGCGGTCGCGGCCGAGGCGGACTCCGTCGTCGTCTGCTCGGACAGCACCGTGCCGAAGGTCAGGCCGCTCACGGCGACCGCGAGGGCGGCCACCAGGGCGAGGGACGACCGCAGCGGGCGTCGTCGCCCGTCGGTTCGGATGGATCGCATCACGGCACCTCCGCCGTCATCGGGTCGGACGTGGTCGACTGCGCGCCGACCCGGTAGTCGAGGGTGATGGACCAGGTGCCGCTGGACACCTGGGCCGCCGGGAAGGACACCTGCGCGCAGTTCACGGAGGACGCGCTCGCCTCCGCCGTGCTGGTCAGGGTCCGGGTGACACCGCTCTTCGTCGCGGTGAACGTGCACGTGCCCGACGTGTTCGTCGTGCCGGAGACGAGTCCACCGGCCTGGAGCGTCCGGCTGCCCGTGTCCCACCCGGCGTACGTGACGACGGCGGTGGCCGGGAAGTCCGACGGGTCGTCGTCGGGCTCGGTCGTCTGGCCGGAGCCCGGGAACGCCGAGGGGCTGTCGTCCGCGTCGTCGGAGCTGCTCGGCGACGGGGTCGACGAGGGGCCGGACGTCGCGGTCGCCGACGCGGTCGGAGTCGGTGAGGCGGACCGCGTGGGCGACGCGGTGGGGTCGTCGTCACTCGTGGCGGAACAACCCGCCGCGAGGAGACTGAGAACACCGACCACCGCGAACGCAGCGATCGGCCGTGACGCGAAGTGCATGCTGACGGGCCGTCCTGTGGATGTTGACAAGGGTCCGGGTTGCGTCAACGGTAACCCCAAAGTGAAGGTTGAGGGTTCAATCCGCGCACATTCACCCCCGCACGGGGGCGGACGACAGGTGTCGCCCGGTCCGCAGCGCGCACCGGCGTCCTGGGTGATGCGGTGAGTATGCTGTTCCGGTCCTGCCCCCACGAACGAAGAGACACATGGTCGATCAAGCCCGCATGGCCGCGCTCGCGAAGGAGCCCCTGGTCGTGGTCGGCGCTCCGACGAGTGCCATCCGAGGAACCTGGCGAGAACTGCGCGACGTCTTCCGGCAGCGCGAGATGCTCGGCATGCTCGTGCGCCGCGACCTCAAGGCGCGGTACAAGGACTCGGCGCTCGGGTTCGTGTGGACGCTGGTGCGCCCGCTGACCCAGCTCCTCATCTACTACTTCGTCATCGGCAAGGTGCTCGGCGCCGCGCACGGCATCGACAACTTCGCGATCTACGTCTTCACCGGACTCGGCGCGTACACGCTCTTCAGCGAGATCGTCGCGGGGTCGACCGGCTCGATCGTCGGCAACAGCGGCCTCATCAAGAAGGTCTACGTCCCGCGCGAGGTCTTCCCGCTCGCGAGCGTCGGGGCCGCCCTGGTCAACTACGCCATCCAGTTCGTCATCCTGATCGTGGCGACGCTGGTGCTCGGTGCGTTCCCGTTGCACGAGGGCCTGGTGTACCTGGTGCCGTCCCTCGCCGTGATCGTCGTCTACGGCGCGGCCATCGGGCTCGTCCTCTCCGCGCTCAACGTGTACCTGCGGGACGTGCAGTTCGTCATCGACGTCGGCCTGATGGTGCTGCTGTGGGGATCGCCCATCGTGTACTCGTACTCGATGGTCCTCAAGGAGCTGCACGTCCAGTGGATCCTGACCGTCTACACGAACAACCCCCTCACGCTGTCCGTCCTCGGCATGCAGAACGCCATCTGGCTGCACGACCCGGCGAAGGTCGTCTACCCCGACCACCTCATGCTCCGACTCGGCATCGCGTTCGTCATCGGCCTGTTCTGCCTCATCGGCGCGCAGCGCGTGTTCTCGCGCCTGCAGGGCAACTTCGCGCAGGAGCTCTAGACCCATGGCCATCAGCACCCCCGTCGCACCGACCGCCCAGCAGCGCGGCGACGAGCGCCCCGACGTCATCGTCATCGACCACGTCCGGAAGCGCTTCACCGTCCGCAAGGACAACACCATCCGCGAGCGGATCGTCACGCTCGGCCGCGCCGGTCGCAAGCACCGCCAGGACTTCTGGGCGCTCGACGACGTCACCGTGTCGATCCAGGCCGGGACCACCGTCGGGCTGATCGGCCAGAACGGCTCCGGCAAGTCGACGCTGCTCAAGGCCATCGGCGGCATCATCCAGCCGACGTCCGGCACCGTCTCCCGCCGCGGGCGGCTGGCCGCGCTGCTCGAGCTCGGCGCCGGCTTCCACCCGGACCTGTCCGGCCGCGAGAACGTCTACCTCAACGCGGCGCTGCTCGGTCTGAGCCGCAAGGAGACCGAGGCGCGGTTCGACGACATCCTCGCGTTCTCCGGCATCGGCGACTTCATCGACACCCAGGTGAAGTTCTACAGCTCCGGCATGTACGTGCGACTCGCGTTCGCCGTGGCCGTGCACACCGACCCCGACGTGCTGCTCGTCGACGAGGTCCTCGCCGTCGGCGACGAGGCGTTCCAGCGCAAGTGCCTCGACCGCATCCGCTCGTTCCAGGAGCAGGGCAAGACGATCATCATCGTCACGCACTCGCTCAGCCAGGTGCAGGAGATGTGCGACCGGGTCGTGCTGCTCAACAAGGGCAAGGTCCTGCACGACGGGGACGCCGTCCAGGCGGTCAGCAAGTTCCGTGACGTGCTCGAGGAGCGCCGGTCCGGCGAGCTCAGCGCCGACGTCGCCGTGGGCCGCGGCACGGTCCTCGGGGCGACCGTGCACGCCGACGGCAAGGAGCACCGCGCCGACGTCCTGCCCGGTGACGACCTCGTCGTGGACATGGAGTTCGAGCACCTCGACGGCGTCGCCGACTGGGAGGCCGCCGTCCAGATCAACAACACCGCCGGTCAGGTCGTCTACGGCACCACCACCGGCATCATGGGCGTCACGCTCCAGCCGCTGCACGGGCGCCGGAAGCTCCGCCTCCGGATCACGGACACGAACTTCGGCACCGGCAAGTACTTCATCAACGTGTCGATGATGGACTCCGCCGGGCGGCACCTGCACGACCTGCCGGAGTGTGACTCGTTCGAGGTCCCGTCGTTCGGCGACGCCGTCGGCAGCGTCTACGCGAAGCCCTCCATCGAGGAGCTCGGCTGACGCCCACCGACGGCGCCTCCCGCACCGCGGTCGTCGTCGTCAACTGGAACCGTGCGGACCTCACGACCCGGGCCGGCCGCGCCGTGCTCGACGACGGCGCGGCCGACCAGGTCATCGTGGTCGACAACGGGTCGTCGGACGACTCCGTCGCCGTGCTCCGCCGCGAGCTGCCCGAGGCGACGGTGCTGGTCCGCGACACCAACGGCGGGTTCGCCGCGGGCGCGAACACGGGCATCCGGCACGCGGACGCCGACGTCGTCGTCCTGCTCAACAACGACGCCGAGCCGGCTCCGGGCTTCGTCGCGGCCCTCCGCGACCACCTCGACGCCGCCCCTGCGGCCGTGGCGGCCGTGACGGGCCGCATCGTGCTCGCCGGGCGCTGGTCGCGCCTCCAGGCCGGTGCCCCGGCCCCCGCCGGACGGGCGTTGCGCGACCACACCGGCCACCTGTGGGTGCCCGACGCCGCCGGCGAGGTCCGCCTCAACTCGACCGGCGTGCGGGTCGACCGCGACGGCAACGGCATGGACCGCGACTGGTTCGGCGCGGCCGACCAGGCGGCGGACCGCGACGTGTTCGGGTTCTCGGGCGGCGCCTCCGCGCTCCGGAAGGCCGCGCTCGACGACGTCGGACTCCTCGACGAGTCGCTGTTCATGTACTACGAGGACACCGAGCTCGCCTGGCGGCTCCGCCGCCGCGGGTGGCGCGTCGAGTACGCGGCCGACGCGGTCGTCGAGCACGACCACTCGGCGTCGTCGGGCGTGCAGAGCGACCTGTTCGTCTTCCGCAACGCCCGCAACCGGCTGGTCGTCGCCCTGTGGCACGCGCCGTGGCCGACGGTCCTGCGGGCTGCGGTCCGGACGACCGCGCGCGGCCTGGTCGGACTGCGTTCCGGTCGCACCCGACGGGAGGCGCGGCTCGTCCTGGCAGCGCTGGCCGACGTGACGGGGCACCTCCCCGCGCACCTCGCGCGGCGGCTCCGTGAGACGCGGGTCGCGTCCGTCCCGCGGAGCGCCGTGGACCCGGACGCATGAGCGGAGCGGGCTATCCTGGGGACTCCCCCGTCGACGGTCCCGGCCGCGGCGTCCCCGGCCGGAAGGAACCTCGCGTGCCGCAGCTCACCGTCCTCATCGACGGGACCGCGGTACCGCGCAACCTCGGCGGTGTCGGACGCTACGTCGAGGGGGTCGCGTCGCACCTCACCGACCCGTCGCTCGACGTGCACCTCGTCGTCCGGCCCGTGCACGCCGCGCACTTCCGCGCCGTCGCACCGCACGTGACGCTGCACACGGCACCGGCGTGGACCGACTCCGTGCCGCTGCGTTTCCTCTGGGAGCAGACCGGGCTGCCGGCACTCGGCCGGCGGATCGGCGCGGCGGTGCTGCACTCCCCGCACTACACGTTCCCGTTCTCGTGGCGCCGCGGCTCCGTGGTGACGCTGCACGACGCCACGTTCTTCTCGAACCCCGAGTGGCACTCCCGCCTGAAGCGCACGTTCTTCACCTGGTGGAGCCGCCGATCGCTCCGGACCCGTCCGGTCGTCATCGTGCCGAGCGCCGCCACCGCGACCGAGGCCGCACGCGTGGTGTCCGGCATCCGTGCGGACGTCCGGGTCGCTCCGCTCGGGGTCGACCGGACCGTGTTCCACGAGCCGTCAACCGCCGAGGTCGAGGACGCCCGCATCGCCGCGACGCTCCCCGACGACGCGTCCTGGATCGCGTTCCTCGGCACGATCGAACCGCGCAAGAACGTCACGGCACTGCTCGACGCCTACGCCGCGGTCCGCGACGCCCGCGCGGTCACGGGGTCGGACACACCCTGGCTGGTGCTCTCCGGTGCACGCGGCTGGGACGAGGCCGCGATCGCACGGCTCGACGAGCTCCAGGACGCCGACCACGTCATCGAGGCCGGGTACCTCCCGCTCGAGGACCTCTCCGGCTTCCTCGGCGGCGCGGAGTTCGTCGTGTACCCGTCCCTCGGCGAGGGCTTCGGCCTGCCGGTGGTCGAGGCGATGGCGACCGGCGCGTGCGTGCTCACCACCCGGCGGCTGTCGCTGCCGGAGGTCGGGGGCGACGCCGCCGTGTACACCGAGCCGTCCGCCTCTGCGTTGGGGGCGGCGATGGCCTCGCTGCTCGACGACCCCGCGCTCGTCGCGTCGCACCGGGCGGCCGCACTCCGCCGGGCCTCCTCGTTCACGTGGGAGGCCACGGCCGCCGTGCACGTCGATGCGTACGCGGCCGTCGCTCGTGGCGGCTCCGGGGGTGTCCGATGACCCGGGTCGCGGTGCTCACCGTCACGTACAACACCGGTGAGACGATCCGACCGTTCCTCGCGAGCATCGCTGCGGCGTCCAGTGACCCCGTGGCCGTGGTGATCGCGGACAACGGCTCGGCCGACCTCGACGCACTGCGGGCGATCGGCGAGTCGTACGGCGCCGTCGTGGTGTCCTCCGGGGGCAACCGTGGCTACGGCGGCGGGATCGACGCGGCCCTCAGCGCGCTCGACGACGTGCTCCCCGACGTCCGGCCGGAGTTCCTGCTCGTCACGAACCCCGACGTGGTCCTCGCCCCCGGTTCCATCGACGAGCTCGTGGCCGCCGCCGACCGGCTGCCGTCCGGCGGGTCGTTCGGCCCGCGGATCCTCGACGAGCAGGGCGACACCTACCCCTCGGCGCGCCAGCTCCCGTCGCTCCGGACCGGCCTCGGCCACGCGGCGTTCTCGCGCTTCTGGCCGGCGAACCCCTGGAGCCAGCGGTACTGGTCCACCACCCAGGTCGTCGAGCGCGAGGCCGGCTGGCTGTCCGGCGCCTGCTTCCTCATCCGGACGTCGTTGTTCCGCGAGCTCGGGGGCTTCGACGAGTCGTACTTCATGTACTTCGAGGACGTCGACCTCGGGCAGCGCGTGGGGCTCGCCGGGCGGGCGAACGTGTACGTGCCGACCGCCGTGGTCACGCACACCGGGGCGCACTCGACCTCGTCGAACCGGCGCCGCATGGAGATCGAGCACCACCGGAGCGCCTACCGGTTCCTGTCGCGGAAGTACCGGGCGTGGTGGCTGTGGCCGCTGCGGGCGGTGCTGCGCGTGGGGCTCGCCGTCCGGGCGCGCTGGGTGACGCGCAAGTAGCGCGCGGCGCGGCGCGCTGCGCGCGGCGCGCGGCGCGGCAGCGCGCGGCGCGGCAGCGCGCGGCGCACAACCAAAACCACTTCGCGCCGCGCCTTCCCGCGGTTCGGCGCGGCTTTGGTTGTGCGGCGGCGCAGCCGCGCCCGCGTCGAACCACGAATCCGACGTCGAACCAGGCGCGCGGCCTGGTTCGACGTCGCGAACGTGGTTCGACGCCGCCGCGGCGCAGCCGCAGCGGGGCGCCGCACCGCGTGGCGTCGCACAACCAAAAGCACTTCGCGCCGCGCCTTCCCGCGGTTCGACGCGGCTTTGGTTGTGCGGCGGCGCAGCCGCGCCCGCGTCGAACCACGAATCCGACGTCGAACCAGGCGCGCGGCCTGGTTCGACGTCGCGAACGTGGTTCGACGCCGCGGCGGCGGCGGCAGCGCCGCGCCC
>NZ_JAFEVQ010000018.1:0-86471 GCF_020882855.1 Curtobacterium sp. GD1
GGGGGCGACGGGGGTGGTGGCGCGCATCAGAACCACGTCGCGATCGTGTCGAGGACGGTCTCGTCGTCGTCGATGACGGTCACCTGGCGCCACTTGTCGAAGACGGTGCACGGGTGCGAGATGCCGAACACGACGACGTCGCCGGGCGTGAGCCCGGGTGCCCCGTCCGCCAGCGCGAGGTAGCAGTGCTGGTCGTCGAGGCGGGTGACGGTGACCGCCCCGGGGTCGGGTGCGACGGGGACGACGCCAGCCGCGCCTCCTGGGCCGACGTGCCGGACGGAACGGACGGAACGGACGGAACGGACCACCGGCAGCCCCTCGTCGAACGAGATGTCCCGCTTGCCGACCGCGACGAGCGCGAGCCCGGGCTCGGGGCACGACGTGACGCGTCCCCAGACCTCGATCGCGGCCAGGAGCGAGCCCTCGTCGGGGTGGCGGCCGAAGGGGGTGCGCTCGGCGTAGAAGCCGTCGTCGTGCGTGAGGGACGCGCCGGACCGGAGCAGCACGTCGAGGTCGTCGGGGCGGGTGGCGACCGCGTGGACCACGCCGTCGAACCAGGCGCTGCCGCCCATGCTGAGCAGGGCGCGCGGGGCCTCGACCAGCGGGCGGACGGCCGCCGCGACGGCGAGCACCCCCTCGACGTAGGCGCGGGCGGCGTGCACGTCGGGCAGGCCGCCCTCGTACCCGGCGACGCCGCGGAGGGAGAGCCCCCGGTCGTGGGCGAGCTGTGCGAGGTCCCGTGCCTGCTGCGCGGTGCGGACGCCGGTGCGACCGCCGGGGAAGCCGACCTCGACGACCACGTGCAGGGCGCCGTCGACCGCGTCCTGTGCCGCGCGGCCGGCCTCGACCCCGGCGGGGGAGTCGACCCAGCAGAGGACGTCGGCGTCCGGGTCGGCGGCGCGGCGGGAGGCGAGCCAGGCGAGACCGGCGGGGTCGAGGACCTCGTTCGCGACGACGATCCGGTGGACGCCGTGCTCCCACGCGACCATCGCCTGCTGGACCGAGGCGACCGTGACGCCCCAGGCGCCGGCGGCGATCTGTCGTGCGGCCAGCGCCGGTGCCATGTGCGTCTTCATGTGCGGCGCGAAGAGCAGATCGTGCCGCTCGACGTACGCCTGCATCACGGCGGTGTTGTTCGCCAGTGCCGACTCGCGGAGGGTCATCACCGGCAGGTACGCGTGCTCGAGGACGTGCCGGCGTGCCGGTGCTGCCGGGTCGGGCGCGCCCTTCGTGGTGACCGTGCCGGGTGTGGTCGTCATCGATCCTCCTGTGCGTCTGCGGTGCCTCCACGCTCCCGGTGGCCGGGTGTCGGGGGCAATGCGCTCGTCCTCCTCATTCTGCGGTGCAGAACACCATCCCGTCAGCGCCGTCCCCGGACGTTGCGGAAACCGATCGGGCATAGCATTTGTCCTGCCATGACGACGACGATGACGACACGACGACGGGGGAGCACCGCGGTGGCCGTGCTCGTCGCAGGGACCTTCTTCATGGAGCTCCTCGACGGCACCATCCTGGCCACGGCCGCTCCCGCGATGGGCCGGGACCTCGGCGTCGACTCGGCGGCCATCGGCGTGGCGATCACGGCGTACCTGGTCACCCTCGCGGTGTTCATCCCCGTGAGCGGATGGTTGACCGACCGGATCGGCTCGCGGACGGTGTTCGCCGGCGCGATCGTCCTGTTCACCGTGGCGTCGGGGCTGTGCGCCCTCTCCACCGGGCTCGTCGACCTGACGATCTGGCGCATCGTGCAGGGGCTCGGCGGCGCGCTGATGGTCCCCGTCGGGCGGCTCGTCGTCCTGCGGAGCGCCGGACGCGAGCAGCTCGTCACGGCCATCGCGATCCTGACCTGGCCGGCCCTCGCCGCGCCGATCATCGCGCCGTTCGTGGGCGGCGTGCTCGTCGACACCCTCACGTGGCACTGGATCTTCCTCATCAACATCCCGCTCGGGGTCATCGCGTTCGTCGCCGCGCTCGTCCTCGTGCCGCAGGAGCGGGCGTCCGAGCGGGTGCCGTTCGACTGGTTCGGGTCGCTGCTCGCCTGCTTCGGCCTCGGGTCGCTCGTGGTCATGGCGTCCCTGCTCGCCCTCGACCGCGTGCCCGTCCTGGCGGTCGTGCTCTCCGGCGTCGTCGGGGCGGTCGGCTGCTGGCTGGCGATCTGGCACTTCCGCCGGGCACCGCACCCGATCATGGGGCTCGACTCGTTCCGGCTCGAGACCTTCCGGGTGTCGCACGCCGGCGGCAGCCTGTTCCGCCTGGCCGTCTCCGCCGTGCCGTTCGTCCTGCCGCTGCTGTTCCAGGACGCGTGGGGGTGGAGCGCCGTGCTCGCCGGGTCCGCCGTGCTGTGGGTCTTCGTCGGCAACCTCGGCATCAAGCCCATGACGACGCCGTTCCTCCGCTGGTTCGGGTACCGGCCGGTGATCATCGTGTCGAGCGCGGTCGCGGCGCTGAGCGTCGTCGCGATGGTGTTCATGACCGAGGACACCCCGTTCTGGCTCCTCGCCGTGCTCCTCGTCGTCAGCGGTGCGGCGCGGTCGGTGGGCTTCACGGCCTACAACACGATCGCGTTCGCCGACGTCGAGCAGGCGGACATGACCCCGGCGAACACGCTCTCGTCGACCCTGCAGCAGACCGCCGCCGGGTTCGGTGTCGCGGTCGGCGCCGTGGTCATCCGGGCCGCGTCGGGCCTCGGTGGATCCGGTCCGTACGACGCCGCGTTCTGGGTCATCGCCGCCCTGCTCCTGGTGGCCTGCGTCGAGGGCGTCCTGATGAGCCGTACAGCCGGCGAGACCGTCCGCCCCGCCCGTCGCGTCCGGGCCTGAGCGCGCATCGTCCGTTTTCCCCGCGGTCACACGCACGAAACCGAGGCCGCGCTACAGTCTCAGCAACAGTCCGCGAACGCCGAGTACGGTTGCCGCGGCAGGGCGACCGGAAACGCCCGGAACAGGAAGGCAGCATGGCCGCGCCAGAGCAGCAGGGGACGATCACAGCCGAGACGGCCGTGGAACCGACCGGGTTGCGCGTCGTCAGCTACAACCTCCGCGAGCACACCGCGAACGGCGAGCTCGCCTCCCTGGCTGAAGCGTCCCAGGCCGACGTCATCTGCGTGCAGGAGTGCGACAGTAACGACCTCGCCCCCTCGATCGCCGGCCTCTCCCTCGCCGCGTCGACCAAGGCGAACCGGCTCGGCCTCGCGATCTACAAGCGCGACGACCGGTTCGAGGTCGAGGACTTCAGCATCCACTCCCTGCAGAAGTCGCTGCACGACCGCGTCCTCGCACCCGCGCACGAGCGCCTGATCGCGATGCACCTGCGCGACAAGGAGGTCGACGCCGAGGTCATCGTCGCGTCCTTCCACGCCTCACCCCTCACCGCCACGAACTCGCTGCGCCGCAAGCAGATCGAAGCAGCGCACCAGTTCGTCCGCGAGCTCTCGAACGACGCCCCGGCGATCATGGTCGGCGACTTCAACTACCCCTGGTTCCAGACGAACCTGCGCCGGAAGATCGAGCAGCACGGGTTCGCGCTGTCGCTCTCCGACCAGCCGACGTACCTGCGCTACCGCAAGTTCACGGGGCACTTCGACTTCGCCACGAGCGTGGGGCTGCACATCGCCGGCGTGGAGACCCTGCCCGCGGGCATCTCCGACCACCGTCCGATCCTGGTGCGTGCGCACTACGAGCACCCGGGTGCGACGGGCACCGTCGCCACCGTGGAGTCCCCGGCCGCCTGACGCGCCCGCCGAGGTCGCGCGACACGCCGCAGATGGGTCGCCGAGGTCGCGCGACACGCGGCACGTGGGTCGCCGAGGTCGCACGAACCGCCGCGCGCTCGAGGCAGGGACGGCAGAACGTGCGACCTCGGCCCGCGCGGTGACGGACGCATGCACAGGAGGCGCGGTGCCGGTCTCGTGGACCGGCACCGCGCCTCCAGGCTGTCGCAGTCGCAGGACATGCCGCCAGCGTGACGCCGAAGTCGCACGACGTGCCGCTGCGCGGCGCGGACGGCGGCACTTCGTGCGACCTCGGCCCCGCCCGGCGCGCGCGGGCGCGCGCGCCGGGCGCGGGCGCGCCCGCGCGTCAGCGACGCAGGGTCGCCCGCGCCAGCCGGTTGCCGATGAACTGGCCGAGCTGCACGATGATGACGATCGCCGCCACCGACACGTACACGATCCACCAGTCGTACCGCTGCGACCCGTACGTGATCGCGTACTCGCCGAGCCCACCGCCACCGATCAACGCCCCCTGCGCCGTCATGTCGACGATGCCGATGTAGATGAACGTGTAGCCGAGGATGAGCGGTCCGAGGCCCTCGGGGATGAGGACCGTGAGCAGGATCGACAGCGGGTGCGCTCCCGATGCCCGTGCCGCCTCAACGACGCCGGGGTCCACCGACAGCAGGTTCTGCTCGACGATCCGGGACACCGCGAACGACGCCGCGAGCGAGATCGCGAAGGTCACCGCGGGGACGCCGATCGTGGTCTGCACGACCACGCGGGAGAGCGGGGCGATCGCCGCCAGGAAGATCACGAACGGGATCGGCCGGACGAGGTTCACGACCACGTTGATGATCGTGTACGCGGCCCGGTTCCCGAGCAGGTTGCCCGGGCGGGTGGCGTACAGCGCGAGGCCGAGCGCCAGACCGATGATGCCGGCGATGACGAGCGACACCAGGGACATCACGATCGTGTCGCGGATGGACGCGACGAAGACGTCGAACGTGTCGATCACGCTCTGGAACGAGTTGTTCACGCTGCGCCCTCCTCGTCGGTGGTGATGCGCGCGGCACGGAGGGCCGCGACGGCCGCGTCGATCTCGGACGGACGGGCCGCGGTCAGCTCGTAGGTGAGCGACCCGATCCGGCGTTCCCGGATCTCGCCGACCCCGCCGTAGACGAGCTCGGCGGTCACCCCGGCGGAGCGGAAGACCTGGTCGATGCGGTTCTGCAGCCCGGCCTCGTCGGTGATCTGGACCGTGACGAGGCGACCGGGGTGCCGTTCGCGGAGCCGTGCGACGGTCTCCGCAGAGGGCCGGTCGTGCAGGGCGGTCCGGACGAAGCGCTGGGCCGCGCCGGTCTGCGGGTTCGCGAACACGTCGTAGACGTCCCCGACCTCGACGACACGCCCCTGCTCCATGACGGCGACGCGGTCGGCGATCTGTCGGACGGCGTCCATCTCGTGCGTGATGACGATGATCGTGACGCCGAGCTCCTTGTTCACCCGGCGGAGGAGCCCGAGGACCTCGGACGTGGTCTCGGGGTCGAGCGCGCTGGTCGCCTCGTCGGCGAGGAGCAGGTCGGGCGACGCCGCGAGCGCCCGGGCGATCCCGACGCGCTGCTTCTGCCCGCCGGAGAGCTGTTCGGGGTAGGCGTACGCGCGGTCGAGGAGCCCGACGAAGTCGAGCAGCTCGGCGACCCGGCGGTCCCGTTCCTCCTTCGGCACGCCCGCGACCTTGAGCGGGTACGCGACGTTGCCGGCGATGGTGCGGGACCGGAAGAGGTTGAACTGCTGGAAGATCATCCCGATGTTGCGCCGTGCCGTCCGGCGGTCCCGCTCGGGCAGCGCCGTGAGCTCGTTGCCGGCGACCGTCACCGACCCGGACGAGGGCAGCTCGAGTGCGTTGACGAGCCGGACGAGCGTGGACTTGCCGGCACCGGAGTACCCGATGACGCCGAGGACCTCTCCCTGGTGCACGTCCAGGGAGACGTCCTCGACGGCCACCACGGTCTCGCCGGTGTCGGCGCGGCGGTAGTGCTTCGAGACGCCGCGGAGTTCGACGAGGACCGGCACTACTGCTTGGCCGCCTTCGCGTCCTGCTCGACCTTCGCGAGTTCCTCTTGCAAGGAGGACGCGCTCTCGTCGCGGCTGACCGCCTCGGGCAGGTCCTTCTTGAAGACCTTCTGCACGGACTCGTCCTGGAAGAGCTTCGCGAGGTCGAGGTAGGTCGTGTTGTCCTTGTCGGCGTTGCGCACGGCGAAGACGTTGACGTACGGTGCCGCGCTCGCGCTCGAGGGGTCGTCCTGGTAGATCGCGTCGGAGATCGGCAGGCCGGCGGCGGTGGCGTAGTTGTTGTTCACCACGGCGGCCGCGACCGAGCCCTGCTGCAGGGCGTTCGCCGTCTGCGAGGCGTTGAGCGGCTGGACGTCGACCTTCGACGACTCGATGTCGGTGGTCGTCGAGAAGGCCGACCCGCCGTCCTTGAGCGTGACGAGCTTCGCCGCCTGCAGGATGAGCAGCGCGCGGGCCTGGTTGATCGAGTCGTCCGGGATCGCGACCTTGGCGCCCTCGGGCAGGTCGGCGACGTCGTCGTACTTCGTCGCGTAGAGCGGCAGCGGGTAGACGGCCGTCGAGCCGATCGGCTGCAGGTCGTCGTTCGAGGTGACGTTGTAGTCGGCCAGGTACTGGATGTGCTGGAACTGGTTGAGGTCCAGCTGCTTGTCCTTGAGCGCCGGGTTCGGCAGCGAGTAGTCCGAGAAGTTCGTCAGCTTGACCGTCACGTTGAGCTTCGACTTCGCGAGCTTCGTGTAGGTGCTCCAGTAGGAGAGCGACTTGTCCGCGACGCCGATCGTGACGGTCTTCGGCGAACCACCGGCGGCAGCGCCGTCGTCGGACCCGCCGGAGCGGACGGCGCCGACGATGAGGGCGACGACGATCGCGACGACGACCACCGCGGCGGCGATGATCCAGCCGATCGGGCGCTTGCCCTTCGGCTTCTCGGGCAGAGCGGGTGCAGCGGACATGACGGAGCTCCTCGTGGGCAGTGCTGTGGGGGTCCGCGGTGGTCCGCGGCGTGCAGTCGAGTGTGACGGGCCGCCCGGCACGGTGCGAGTTCCGTTCCGCCGTGTTACATCGCTGTCACACGGTTCATTGGTTCACTCGGTACGTGCGCAGTCTCGAACTCGTCCTCGATCCGTCGTCGGACGCCGCCGTGCGCGCCGCGTGGGACGCGCTGGTCCGTGCGGACCTGCCGAGCCTCGGACGGTCGGACACCAACAGCCCCCACGTCACGCTGGCCGCCGGCGACGACCTCCGGATCCCGAGCGGGTTCGGCGTGCCGGTGCCGTCGCGGCTCCGGCTCGGTGGCGTCCTGCTGTTCCCCGCGGGACCCGGGCGCTCGGTGCTCGCCCGGGCGGTGGTCGTCGACCCAGCGCTCGCCGCGTTCCACGAGGCGGTGCACCGGGCGTCCCCTGGAGGCGTCGAGACCACGTCGCCGGGCGCGTGGTCGCCGCACCTGACGTTCGCGCGACGGGTCCGGGACGAGGACCTCGGTGCGGCCGTCGCGGCGCTCCGCGGGACCCCGCTCCCCGATCTCGTGGTCGGTGGCGTGCGGTTCTGGGACGGAGAGTCCAGGACGGTCACGCCGGTCGGGTGACGCGGCACGGCTCACGTCAGCGTCGTGACGATGGTCCAGGAGGCATGGCTCACGTCCCCAGGACCCGCTCGCCGAACGACGACGCGAACGTCCGCTCCGGGTCGGCCGCCGCGACCAGGTCGCGGAAGTCGCCCAGCCGCGGGTACAGCCCGGCGATGGCGGCCGCGTCGAGGGAGCTCATCTTGCCCCAGTGCGGTCGTCCGTCGAACGGTGCGAGGAGCGCCTCGAGGTCCGGGAGCAACGCGGCCACCTCGACCGGGTGCTTCTGCCACGTGAACGCGATGCAGAGCACGTCCTCGCCCTGCGTCGGGCTCAACCAGAACGGGTCCGCCGCCATCGTGCGGAGCTCGCAGACGTGCAGGTGCGGCTGGATGCGGGCGGCCATGGTCCGGACGGCGTCGAGCGCCGCACCCGCGTACCGGAGGGGGACGAAGTGCTCGCTCTGCACCTCGGAGCCGTGACTCGGCACGGAGTCGATCGGGAAGTGCGGCAGCCGGTCCCACCACGGCCCGACCGAGCCGTCCCGGGCGGTGTGGTGTCCGTCGCCGGGCGAGCCGGGCAGCCGGGGCGCGCCGAACAGCTCGTCCGGGACGGCCACGTCCTCGTCGCCGTCCGGCACGCGCGACTTCAGCAGGACCTCGCTCACCGTGTCGCCGAACACCGTGTACGAGCAGACGGACGTCGCAGCGGCGTGGACCTCGGCGACGTGGGCGGTGAAGGTGTCCCACGGGATCGGCCCGTAGGTGTCCTGACGCATCCGGTAGCTCGGCTGGACGTCGAGCGTGACCCGGGTGAGGACACCGAGCAGGCCGAGGTGGAGCACGGCGCCGTCGAACGCCGGGTCGTCGCGGGCGATCGTCCGTGCGGACCCGTCGGGCCCGAGCACCTCGAACGACCGGACCGCGGTGCTCAGCGACCCGAGTGCGGTGCCGGAACCGTGCGTCCCGGTCGCGATGGCGCCGGCGATCGAGATGTGGGGGAGCGACCCCGTGTTGTGCAGCGCGAACCCGGCGCGGTCGATCTCGGGCGCGACGACGCCGTAGCGGGTGCCGGCGCCCATCGTGACCGTCCGCCGCTCGGCGTCGACTGCGAGGTCGGTCGGGATCCCGGTGAGGTCGAGCAGCACGCCGGGGGCGTCCGGCGCGTCGTTGAACGAGTGCCGGGTGCCGAGGCCGTGCACCCGGGGCGACCGGGCGACGATCTCGGCGGCCTCGTCGATCGACGACGGGCGGAGGACCCGTTCGGCCGTGTAGGTGACCGTGCCGGACCAGTTCAGCTCGCTCATCGTCGACCGCATGACGCCCACGATGCCACGCGCACCCCGGCGCGTGCGGTTCCGGTCAGTGCATCGACGGCGCGGGGGCACCGTCCGGGGTCGCCGGGCGACGCACGAGGGAGCACATCACGATCCCGAACAGCGAGATCACGGCGCCGACGAGGAACGCCGTCCGCACGCCGGAGGCCGTGGCCTCGGCGAGGCCCGCGGCGCCGCTGCCGGCCGCCGCGCCCGAGGCACCGATGGTGAGGAGCGTGACGAACAGCGCCGTGCCGGCGGCTCCGGCCAGCTGCTGCGCCGTGCCGAGGACCGCGCTGCCGTGCGAGTAGAGCTTCGGGGGCAGCCCGCCGAGCGCCGCGGTGAACAGCGGCGTGAAGGTGAGGGCGAGCCCGATGCTCAGGACGACGTGGGCGCCGAGGACGAACCACACGCTGGTGTCGACGCCGACGGTCGAGAGCGCCCAGAGGACGGCGCTGACGATGATCGAGCCCGGGATGAGCAGCACCCGCGGACCACGGCGGTCGTAGACGCGACCGACGATCGGGGACAGCAGGCCCATGATGAGGCCGCCGGGCAGCAGGAGCAGGCCGACGTTCAGGACGTCGAGCCCGAGGACCCGCTCGAGGTAGATCGGCAGCAGGATCAGCGTGCCGAACATCGCCATGAAGCTCAGGCCCATCGCGACGATCGGGACGGTGAAGCCCTTCGTCTGGAAGGTGCGGAGGTCGAGCAGGGCGCGGTCCGCACGCTGCAGCCGGGTCTGTCGGAACACGAACAGGGCGAGGGCGAGGGCGCCGACGACGAGGGAGACGATCGGCACGAGCGGCCCGGTGGTGCCGGCCTCGCCGATGCTCGAGAGGCCGTAGACGATGCCGCCGAACGCGAAGGCGGACAGCACGACCGAGAGCACGTCGAGCGGGGCCTTGCGGGGCGTCGACACGTTGCGGACCTTGACCATGCCGAGGATCAGCGCGGCGATGGCGATGGGCAGCACGAAGCCGAAGAGCCAGCGCCACGAGAACGCGTTGAGGATGAGCCCGGAGATGGTCGGGCCGATCGCCGGGGCGACGGAGATGACGATCGAGATGTTGCCCATCACGCGGCCGCGGTGCGCCGGTTCGATGAGCGTGAGGACCGTCGTCATGAGCAGCGGCATCATGATCGCGGTCCCGCTGGCCTGCACGATGCGCCCGAGCAGCAGCATCGAGAACCCGGGCGCGAGCAGCGCGATCAGGGTGCCGGCCGAGAACAGGCTCATCGCCCAGACGAACACCGGCCGGGTGTTGAAGCGCTGCAGCAGGAACCCGGTGATCGGGATGACGACCGCCATGGTGAGCAGGAAGCCCGTGGTGAGCCACTGCCCGGTCGCGGCGCTGATGTCGAGGTCGTCCATGAGCCGCGGGAGCGCGACACCCATGATCGTCTCGTTGAGGATGACGACGAACGCCGAGACGAGCAGCAGCCCGATCACGAGTCGGGTCTCGCCGGCGGAGGGCTGCGCGACGCTCCCGGTGCGGGGTGCGGAATCGACGGCCTGGGTCATGCGGGGCTCCTGGTGGATCACGACTGGTGGAACGAGGGGGCGCCATGGGCGCAGACAGGGCAACCGCCTGAGTGGATTCGATTATTCCGCTTCGGTCCGACATCCGTCGACGTCGGGCGGCGACCGGGTCAGTGCAGGATCGCGAAGCCGTCGACGTCGCCGTGCGGCACCACCGCGCGGCAGGTCACGTCGGTGACCTCGGCGGACGGCGGGCCGGTCCGGATGAACGTCATCAGGGCGTCGACCGCGGGGGCCGGACCCTCGGCCTCGACCTCCACCGTGCCGTCGAACAGGTTCCGGGCGTACCCGGCGAGTTCGAGCCCGTCGGCCTTCCGTGCGGTCCAGTACCGGAAACCGACCCCCTGGACCGTCCCCGACACGACGGCGTGCATCCTCGTCACCGTAGTCATGCGGCTCAATGTAGGCGCGCGGTCCGACCAGGAGTTTTCGACGCTGTTTCCGTCTCGTGAAACCCGGTGATAGTGTCATCCCAACCCGAACACTTCGAGTCATCATGACACTTACTCCCGAGCTCCCCATCCGCGTCGCGGTCTCCACCGTGATCGTGGCGCTGCGCCCGCACCCGGACACCGGGGCACCGGCGCTGTGGATGCCGCTCGTGCGTCGGGTGGCCGAGCCGTACGAGGGGGCGTGGGCGCTCCCGGGCGGTTGGGTACGGCCGGACGAGGGGCTCGAGGACTCCGCCGCGGCCCGCCTCCGCGAGACCACCAACGTCCAGCCGCGCTACCTCGAGCAGCTCTACGCCTTCGGCGACGTCGACCGCTCGCCGAGCCGCGTCGTGTCGATCGTGTACTGGGCCCTCGTCCACCCGGACGAGGCGAGTTCGGTCCCCGACGACTGGAACGTGCGGTGGTTCCTCGCCGACGAACACCCGCCGCTCGCCTTCGACCACGACCGGATCGTCGCGTACGCGCTCTGGCGGCTCCGCAACAAGATGTCGTACTCCCGGATCGCCCAGGCGTTCCTGGGGGACCGGTTCACCCTCGCCGAACTCCGCGGGGTGTACGAGGCGGTGCTCGGGCGTGCGCTCGACCCCGCGAACTTCCGTCGCCAGGTCGAGAAGACCGACGCGATCCTGCCGACGGACGAGACCACGAGCGGGGACCGGCACCGGCCGGCCCGGCTGTACCGCTCGAACCCCGACCTGGCCTACGCGGACAACGGTCCGCTGCAGCAGGGCAAGAAGCCGTAGAACCGAAGGAACACCCGTGTCCATCGCCACCACCATCGAACTGATCTCCAACGGTCAGGCCGCCGGCAGCACCTGCACGCCCGACCTGGCGATGCCGACGTGGGACTTCGACTCCCGGCCCGGCTACGGCCCCGGTTCGTCGATGTCGGACGTCATCCCGACCTCGGCGCCCCGGCAGGGCGTCATCCCGGACGAGTACCGGAACGCCCCGGACGACGAGCTGCACGAACGCATCGAGCGGGCGAAGGCCACCCTCGGCGACCGCGTCGTGGTCCTCGGGCACTTCTACCAGCGCGACGAGGTCGTGCGGCACGCGGACTTCCTCGGCGACTCGTTCCAGCTCGCGAACGCCGCGCTGACCAAGCCCGACGCCGAGGCCATCGTGTTCTGCGGCGTGCACTTCATGGCCGAGACCGCGGACATCCTCGCCCGCGACGACCAGCGCGTGATCTTGCCGAACCTCGCCGCGGGCTGCTCGATGGCCGACATGGCCGACATCGACAGCGTCGAGGCGGCGTGGGCCGAGCTCGAGCAGGTCTACGGCACCGAGCCCGACGCCGACGGCCGCGTGCCGGTCATCCCCGTCACGTACATGAACTCCGCCGCCGACCTCAAGGCGTTCTGCGGGCGGCACGGCGGCATCGTGTGCACGTCGTCGAACGCCGCGACCGTCCTCGAGTGGGCGTTCGAGCGGGGGCAGCGCGTGCTCTTCTTCCCCGACCAGCACCTCGGCCGGAACACCGCCAAGGCGATGGGCATCAGCACCGACCTCATGCCGATGTGGAACCCGCGGAAGCCCCTCGGCGGCAACGACGAGCAGACCCTGCAGGACGCCAGGGTCGTCCTCTGGCACGGCTTCTGCTCGGTGCACCGCCGCTTCACCGTCGACCAGATCGACCAGGCCCGTCGCGAGCACCCCGGCGTGCAGGTCATCGTGCACCCCGAGTGCCCGATGGCCGTCGTCGACGCCGCCGACCACGCCGGCAGCACCGACCTCATCCGGAAGACCGTCGCAGCCGCCACCGAACCGACCACGTTCGCGATCGGCACCGAGATCAACATGGTGAACCGGCTCGCCGCCGAGTACCCGCAGCACACGATCTTCTGCCTCGACCCCGTGGTGTGCCCCTGCTCGACGATGTACCGCATCCACCCCGGCTACCTCGCCTGGGTCCTCGAGGCGCTCGTGCGCGGCGAGGTCCTCAACGAGATCGTCGTGCCGGCCGACGTCCAGGCCGACGCCAAGGTCGCACTCGAGCGCATGCTCGCCGCCCGACCCACGGTCTGACCGTGCACGTCGTCATCGTCGGCTCCGGCATCGCCGGACTCACCGCAGCGATCCGCGCGAGTGCTCGTCACGACGTCACCCTGGTGACGAAGGGCGCGCTCGCCGACGGCGCGACGGCGTACGCGCAGGGAGGCATCGCCGTCGCGCTCGGCGCCGACGACTCCGCGTCGCTCCACCAGGCGGACACCCATGTGGCGGCAGCGGGCAGCGCCGACGCCCGCGCCGTCGAGGTGCTCTGCACCGACGGCCCCGCGCGGGTGCGGGACCTGCTGTCGCTCGGCGTCCCGTTCGACCGCACCACCGACCCGACGAGCCTCGACCGGTACGGCGACGACCTGGCCCGCGGGCGCGAGGCAGCGCACGGCCGGTGGCGCGTCGTCCACGCGGACGGCGACGCGACCGGGGCCGCCATCGAGCGCACCCTCATCGCCGCCCTGCACCGCCGGCACGTCACGATCCTCGAACGGACCTGCCTCGTCGACCTCGTGGTGCGGGACGGCTCGGTCGTCGGGGTCGACGTCCTCGACCTGCTCGGCGAGCCCCGACGGATCGACGCGGACGCCGTCGTGCTCGCGTCCGGTGGCGCCGGACACCTGTTCCGCGAGACCACCAACCCGCTCGTCGCGACGGGCGACGGGCAGGCAGCCGCCTGGCGTGCCGGTGCCGTGCTGGCCGACCTCGAGTTCGTGCAGTTCCACCCGACCCGCCTCGCGGTCCCCGGCGGCGGGCTCGTCTCCGAGGCGGTCCGCGGCGAGGGAGCGGTGCTCCGTGACGCACGAGGGCACCGCTTCATGGTGGACGTCCACCCCGACGCCGAGCTCGCCCCCCGCGACGTCGTCGCCCGGGGCATCGCGGCCGCCGTCCGGGAGCAGGGAGGCGAGCCCGTGCTCCTCGACGCGACCGGCCTCGACCCCGCCTTCCTCGTCCGGCGCTTCCCCGGGCTCACCCGTGCCACCCGGACCGCCGGCTTCGACTGGACCCGCGAGGGCGTCCCCGTCTCCCCGGCCGCGCACTACTCGATGGGCGGGGTCGCCACCGACGCCGAGGGACGGACGAGCCTGCCCGGCCTCCTCGCGATCGGCGAGGTCGCCTGCACGGGCGTCCACGGCGCCAACCGGCTCGCGTCGAACTCGCTGCTCGAAGGACTCGTCTTCGCGGTCCGCGCAGCGGACGCGCTCGACGTGCCGCGACCCGGCAGACTCCGCCTGCGCGGCGACGCGGGTCTCCCCGTCACCAGCGTGCCGAGTGCGACCGACGCGAGCCGCGCCTCCCGTCCCCTGCTGCCAGGAGGCGCGGCTCGACCCACCGACGACGCCGACGTCCGCCAGGCGGTCCAGTCCGTCATGACGGACCGGGTCGGGCTCCTCCGCGACGCGAGCGGTCTCGCGAGCGCACGACGCGACCTGGCCGCCCTCGTCGCGCCCGAGCCGACCGGCGTCCGTGACCTGGAGGACCGGGCACTGCTCGACCTCGCCCGGGTCACGGTGCTCGCCGCCGAGGCCCGGACCGAGTCCCGTGGGGCCCACGCCCGCACCGACCACCCCGACACCGATCCAGCAGCCCCCGCGTCGACCGCGTGGGTCGCCCAGCACACCGCCGTCCCGCAGGAGGTACCCGCATGACCGTCGACCCCGGAACGATCCCCCCGCACGCCCTCCGACGCGTCATCGACACCGCGCTCGAGGAGGACGCCCCCTGGGGCGACGTCACGAGCGAGACGCTCATCCCCGCAGACGCCACGGCGACCGCGACCCTGGCGGCGCGCGAGCCCGGCGTCCTCAGCGGGGGCGACGTGTTCGTCGCCGTGATGCACGCGGTCGACCCGACGATCGACGCGGTCCTGCACGTGCCGGACGGCAGCCGGTTCACCGCGGGCGACGTCCTCGCGACCGTGAGCGGTCCCGCCCGGTCGGTCCTCCGTGCCGAGCGGGTCGCACTGAACCTCGCCCAGCGGATGTCCGGCATCGCCACGGCGACCGCGACCTACGTGGCGGCCGTCGCCGGCACCCGTGCCCGGATCGTCGACACCCGCAAGACCACGCCCGGTCTGCGGGCCCTGGAGCGGTACGCCGTGCGGTGCGGCGGCGGGCACAACCACCGGACCTCGCTGTCCGACGCCGTGCTCGCGAAGGACAACCACCTCGCCGTGCTCCTCGCCGGCGGGATCGGCATCGGGGACGCGATCGTCGCGGCCCGCGAGCGGCTCGGGCACACCGTCCACCTCGAGGTCGAGGTGGACCGCATCGACCAGATCGAGCCCGTCGTGGCGGCCGGCGTCGACACGATCATGCTCGACAACTTCACCACCGACCAGCTCGAGGCCGGCATCCAGGTCGTCGCCGGGCGAGCCCTCGTCGAGGCCTCCGGCGGGGTGTCCCTCGACACCGTCGCCGCGATCGCCGCCACCGGTGTCGACGTGATCTCCGTCGGGGCGCTCACCCACTCGGCGCGGGCACTCGACCTCGGGCTCGACGTCGACGTGGCCGTCGGTACCGGCGTCTGACGTGTTCTACCTGGACCGCGCGGCCACGACGCCCGTGCGCCGCGAGGTGCTCGAGGCGATGTGGCCGTACCTCACCGGGACCTTCGGCAACCCGTCCTCCACGCACGGGGTCGGCGGCGCCGCAGCCCGGGGCCTCGCCGACGCCCGGGCCAGCGTCGCCGCGGTGCTCGGGTGCCGCCCGGCCGAGGTCGTGTTCACCACCGGCGGGACCGAGGGTGCGAACACCGCGGTGAAGGGCATCGCCCTGGCGTCCCCCCGCGGTCGCCACGTCGTCACCAGCGCGATCGAGCACGAGGCGGTGCTCGAGAGCTGCCGGTACCTCGAACGGTTCCACGGGTTCGACGTCACGGTCCTGCCGGTCGACCGCGACGGTGTCGTCGCCCCGGACGTCCTCGCGGCAGCGCTCCGACCCGACACCACCCTCGTCTCGATCGCGCACGCCGACAACGAGATCGGGACGGTGCAGGACGTGCCGGCGCTCGCCGCGGTCGCGCACGCCGTCGGGGTGCGGTTCCACACGGACGCCGTCCAGTCGGCGCCGTGGCTCCCGGTCGGGCTCGACGTGCTCGGCGTCGACGCGGTGTCGGTGTCCGGGCACAAGCTCGGCGCACCGAAGGGCACCGGCGTGCTCGCCGTCCGGTCCGGCGTGGCGCTCGAACCGCTGCTGCACGGTGGGGGACAGGAGCGGGGGAGACGCTCCGGCACCGAGGACGTCGCGGGTGCCGTCGGCGTCGCCACGGCCTTCGCGCTCGTCGCCGCGGGCCGGGACGACGCGGTCCGGACCGCGACCGCCACCCGGGACGCCGTGCTCGACGGGGTGCTCCGGTCGGTGCCCGGGGCGTTCGTCACCGGGTCGCGGACGTCGCGGCTGCCCGGCCACGCGTCGTTCTGCTTCCCCGGGGTGAACGGCGAGACGGTCCTGCTCGAGCTCGAGGAGCGCGACGTCGTGTCGTCGTCCGGGAGCGCCTGCGCGGCCGGCAGCACCGAGGCCTCGCACGTGCTCACGGCGCTCGGCCTGTCCGACGAGGTCGCCCGGACGGCGCTGCGCCTGACGTTCGACGCCGGCCTGACCGCGGCGGACGTCCCGGTGGTCGTCGATGCCGTCGCCGCAGCCGTCGCGACCGTCCGCGCGCTCGCCTGACACCCGACGCGGGTGTACTAGACGTTCTACTCCATGAGTGGGGTCGTGTCCCCCCTTTTGCGGACCGGCGAAGTGCGCCAGAGTGTTCACATGGCAAACGCGATGACGACTCGGGTCCGGCAGGAGGACCACTTCCGGGCGGTCCAGCTCCTCCCCGCACCCGCGACCGTCCTCGCGCTCGTCCTGGCCGCGCAGCACGACCTCGGCACCGCCCCGCTCGGGCTCATCGCCGTCGTCGGAGCACTGGCGACCATCGGGAGTGCCCTGCTCCCCATGGTCCGACCCGCCGCGGCCCGACGGTCGATGCCCGCACCGACCGAGACGGACCGGTACCGAGAGGACACCGAACACCCTTGAGGACCAGCACCGTCGAGTCCGACCCCTGCGGACTCGCCGGTGCGACGAGCCGGACCAGGTTCCCTGACCTGCGTCCGGCGCGGGGCACGACACCCCCTGATCCGTCGTGCTCCGCAGCACCTGTGACCCGTCGTGGGCGCGGGCGTCGCTTCCCCTGTGCGATGCCCGAACCCCCTGTGCCCACGGCGGGTCCCGGTGCGCTGCTCCGCGCCCACGAGCCCGGGCGCTCGCACTAGCGTGGGACCGTGCCCTCCTACCGTGTGACCCTCGCCGTCGGAGCGCTCGCACCCGGCACCGCCCCGGACGCCGTGCTCCCCGAGGCCGCCCGGCTCGTCGCCGAGCTCGTGGTGGTCGAGGCGCGGGACGTCCGGCTGCTGGGCGGTGTCCCGTGCCCAGTGGTCCGGTTCGAGTCGCCGTCGGACGACGTGGCCGATGCCGTCGCCGAGCACGCGGCCACCGGGCTGCGAGCGACGGCCGAGGTGCGGTCCGTCGTGGTCACCCGCCGTGACGGCGGTCGATGGACCCCGATCGCCTGAGGCGACGAGGAGGACGCGTCGTCAGCGCGGCACCGGCGCGACCGTCCCCGGCCAGACGTAGTCGAGGTCGTCCGGCACGTCGGGGAACAGCGGCCGGTAGTGCTCCGGCGCCTTCTGCACGAGTTTCGACCGGTGCGAGCGGTGCACGGCGGGGTCCGCGTTCCACGGCGGCACCGGGTAGTCGGCCCGCTCGTACGCGTCGAGGTCCTCGGGGACGAGCGCGAGGTCGGCGAGCGTCTTCTCCAGACAGGTGTCGGCGTACCCGCGCTCGGTCCACGCGCGGCACGTGGCCTGCTGGTACGCCATCAGCGCCGGACGGTACCCACGCCACATCGCCACGACGGGGTGGTGCTGCCAGCCGTAGTCCGGCAGCGTCAGTGCCCGCATCACCTGCAGCGTCTCGACCCGTTGCTTGCCGAGCCGCCGGTCGTCGAGCACCTCGGCCGAGGCGCGGAAGTCCGGGTACGGCAAGAACGTCTGCATGGCGCGGACGGTACGCGGCGGCGCTGGAACCCGACACATGCCGTCACACGCCGACCGCCGGGAGTCCAGGCGTGTGAGCATCGAGCACATGAGCGGAGAACTCGTCGTCGGCGTCAGTGGCAGCCCCTCGGACCCCTCGCGGACGTCCACCCTGGTGGCTGCGACGGTGGCGCGCCTCGGGCAGGAGATCGACGACGCGCGCACCGAGACCGTCGAGATCGGGCCGCTGCTCGCCGACCTCGGCGCGGCACCGTCCCGCGAGGCGATGTCGGACCGCACGCGACGCGCGCTCGAGACGGTCGAGGCGGCGGACGTCCTCGTCGTCGGCAGCCCGGCGTTCCGTGCCGCGTACTCCGGTGCGTTCAAGCTCTTCTTCGACTGGATCGGGCAGTACGACCTCGTCGACACCCCGGTGCTGCTCACCGCGACCGGCGGGAGCGATCGGCACGCCCTGCTCGTCGAGCACCAGATGCGCCCGCTGTTCGGCTTCTTCCAGTCGACGACGCTGCCGCTCGGCGTCTTCGGCAACGAGCGGGACTTCGCCAAGCGCGAGGGCGGCTACGACATCGCGAACGTCGACCTCGAGCTCCGCATCGACCAGGCCGTGCAGCGGGCGCTCCCGATCATCCGCGGGGGCTTCGCCACCGCTGCCACCACCGAGGTCCGGCGCCCCGCCGACTTCTGACCCGGAGCCCGCCGTGCGGCGGCGCAGCGCACGCGTCAGGGCGCGGGGACCGCGATCGTCTCGCCCGATGCCGCCGAGCGACGCGCTGCGTCGAGGACGTCCACCACGTGCACGGCGTCATCCGCGGGCACCGGTACCGGCCCGAGTCCCCGGACCGCACGCGCGAACCGCTCGTAGTAGTCGGTGTACGAGCTCTGCGACGACGGGACCTCGACCGATCCCGCCGCCGTCGTGAGCGTCCCGCCGGCCGGCTCGACGCCCCACCCGGCACGGTCGTCGGCCGGTGCGTGCCCCGCGACCGCGGCCTGCGCCTGCACGTCGGTGCTCGAGGCCTCGTACGTCCCGTCGACCCCGTCCACGCGCAGGCGACGAGTGCCCAGCCAGCCCGCCTTGTTCGACGTCAGGACGGACTCCACGCCGGAGCCGTGCGTCGCCGCCAGGGTGAACCCGGCATCGATGTCGCCGTCCTGGTCGCGTCCGAGCGCGCGGGCGTGCCGGACGTCGAGCGTGCACGACACCCGCGAGATCGGTCCGAACAGCGACACCGCCTGGTCGACCAGGTGCGACCCGATGTCCGAGAGCACGCCGCCCCCGACGCCGGTCGCGATGCCCTCGCGTTCGACCAGGTCGAACCGCGACCAGAACCGCAGCGGCGTGCCGACCCGTCCGTCCTCGAGGACCCCGCGCAGCGTCACGAGGTCGGTGTCCCACCGGCGGTTGTGGAAGGGCGCGATGACGACCCCGGCCTGCGCGGCGGCGTCGCGGAGCTCGCGTGCGGTCGACGGATCGGGTGCGAACGGCTTGTCCGCGACCACGGCGACGCCGGCCGCGACCGCTTCGAACACGAGGTCGCGCCGGGTCGACGGGGGAGTGGTGATCACGACGGCGTCGACCCCGGCCGCCAGCAGGTCGCCGAGCGAGTCGTGCACGGGGACGCCGGGCAGGTCGGACGCGAGCTGTTCCCGCTTGTCGGACGAGCGGGCCACGACGCCCACCAGGTCGGTCCCATCGGCGTCCGTCAGGAACGGCCGGTGGAAGGCCCGCCCGCCGATGCCGTAGCCGACGAGCCCGATGCGCACTTTGTCCATACATACGAACATAGCGCGCGGTCCGCACGGAAGGAACGTTCCAGCGCTCGGACAGGAGGCGCGGTGCGGGCCCGACCCGCGCCTCCTGGAACTGACTCAGCCAAGCAGGGACGCGACGTGCGCGACCGCCAGGCGGTAGCCGTCCGCACCGGCGCCGGCGATGACGGCCGTCGCGGCCGTCGCGACGTGGTCGACGTGCCGGAACGGCTCCCGCTTCCACGTGTTCGAGAGGTGCACCTCGACGACCGGCACCGACAGTGCCTCGACCGCGTCGTGCAGTGCGACCGAGGTGTGCGCGTATGCGGCGGGGTTGATCACGACGCCCACGAAGTCGTCGAGTGCCTCGTGCAGCCACTCGACGAGCTCGCCCTCGCGGTTCGTCTGCCGGAAGTCCGCCTCGAGCTCGTGCACCGCGGCCTCGGTGTGCACGATCGCCTCGATCTCAGCGAGCGTCACCGTGCCGTACTGGTCCGGGTCGCGCCGTCCGAGGATGTCGAGGTTCGGGCCGTTGAGGACGAGGATGCGCGGCTGCTCGGTCATGCCAGGAGCCTACCGAGCGCCCGCAGTCGCATTGCGGGTGCGATGCATACCTCGGCTATGTGAACGGTCACAATTCGGTGTAACGTTCCCGTCCGGGTCGGCGGAGTTGTCGATCGCAACACACTGACGTGGAGTTTGAATGGTTCTCGCTGCAGCGAACAACGGGATCCGGCTCGATCTGGGCTGGGTCGACTACCTGATGATCATCGTGTACTTCGCGGTCGTCATCGGGATCGGTTTCACCGCCCGGAAGCAGGTCCGGACGAGCATGGACTTCTTCCTGTCGGGCCGCTCGATGCCCGCGTGGATCACGGGCCTCGCGTTCGTGTCCGCGAACCTCGGCGCGACCGAGATCCTCGGCATGGCCGCCAACGGTGCCCAGATCGGCATGGCGACCCTGCACTACTACCTGGTCGGTGCCGTGCCAGCCATGGTGTTCCTCGGGCTCGTGATGATGCCCTTCTACTACGGGTCCAAGGTCCGCAGCGTGCCGGAGTTCATGCTCCGCCGCTTCGGCAAGGCCCCGCACCTGGTGAACTCGATCGCGTTCGCGGTGTCGAACGTGCTCATCGCCGGCATCAACCTCTACGCCATGGCCATCGTCATCGAGGCGATGCTCGGCTGGCCGGAGTGGCTCGCGATCATCGTGTCCGCGGGCTTCGTGCTCGTCTACATCACCCTCGGCGGGCTCTCCAGCGCGATCTACAACGAGGTCATGCAGTTCTTCGTGATCATCGCCGGCCTCATCCCGCTGACGATCGTCGGTCTGCACCGCGTCGGTGGCTGGAGCGGCCTCTCGAAGGCCATCACCGAGACCCAGGGCGTGCAGCACCTGCAGGCGTGGGCCGGCACCGGCTTCGGCGACGTCACGAACCCGATCGGCGCGAACTGGCTCGCGATCGTGCTCGGCCTCGGGTTCGTCCTCGGCTTCGGCTACTGGACGACGAACTTCACCGAGGTGCAGCGCGCGTTCTCGGCGAAGAACATGTCCGCCGCCCGCCGCACCCCGCTCATCGCCGCGATCCCGAAGCTCTTCATCCCGGCGATCGTCGTCATCCCCGGCCTCATCGCCGCGGCCGTCGTGGGCAACCAGTTCGCCTCGGGCGCCCTCGACTACAACGACGCGATCCCGAAGCTCATCCAGATGTACCTGCCGACCGGTGTGCTCGGCGTCGCGGTCACGGGCCTCCTCGCCTCGTTCATGGCCGGTATGGCGGCGAACGTGTCGTCGTTCAACACCGTCTTCACGTACGACATCTGGCAGCGCTACATCAAGCCGAACATGCCCGACGTGCACTACCTGAAGACCGGGCGCTGGGTCACCGTCGTCGGCGTGCTCGTCGGCATCGCGACCGCGTTCATCGCCGCGCAGGCGTCGAACATCATGACGTACATGCAGACGCTGTTCTCGTTCTTCAACGCGCCGCTGTTCGCCGTGTTCATCCTCGGGCTGCTCTGGAAGCGGATGACCACCGCCGGCGCGCTGTGGGGCTACATCCTCGGCATCGTGACGCCGACGATCACGTGGATCGCGTACCTCGTCAACCCGGACCTGTTCGCCACCGCGACCGCCGAGACCCTCTACGGCGCGATCATCTCGTTCGTCACCGTGCTCGTCGTCGGGTTCGTCGTGTCGATGGTCACGAAGCCGAAGGACGAGAAGGAGCTCGGCGGGCTGGTGTACGGCGTCGGCAAGATCGACCTGCACAGCGACTCCGTCGCGACCGACACCGCCTGGTACCGCTCCCCGGCGCTGCTCGGCACCGTCGCACTGATCCTGTGCGTCGTCCTCTACCTCCCGTTCCTCTAGGCCCGCGAAGACCCGCGAAGGAGATCTCCCATGAGCGACACCAACACCGCCATGACCGAGGAGCAGAAGGCCGCCCTCGTCCGCTCCACCCGCCGACTCGACCTGCGTCGCATCCTCGGTGGCCTGTTCGTCCTGTACGGCGTCATCGTGACCATCGTCGGCATCGTGCACTGGAACACCGACCCCGAGAAGACCGGTGGCATCCACATCAACCTGTGGGTCGGGCTGTCGATGCTCGTCGGCGGGCTGCTCTTCTTCCTCTGGGACCGGCTGAACCCCGTCCCGGCGGAGGACATCATCGGCCAGGCCGAGGCCGAGGAGCACCAGAAGGCGGCCGGCGAGGGCCGCGAGCTCGCGTGACCAGCTGAACAGACCGACGGACGGGAGGCGCGGTGCCGGCTGGCACCGCGCCTCCCGTCCGTCTCGGTGCCGGTTGACGGCAGATCCGCGGCGGTCCTAGTATTGATATGTCGACCGCGTGCTGCTCGGTCGGAAGTGAGCCCCGGAGCATCCTGCAGCCAGCGCGGGACCGGGGTTTTGCGCTGTCCGGCTGCGTTCACGGCACGCGGACGACCGATCCGTCGAACTCGTGGTCGAGCGCGGCGACGTGTGCGCCGCACGCCAGGTCGGCCAGCGCGACCAGCGGCTCGTCGTCCGGGCGCACGTGCTCGTGGCGGACCGAGCGCCCGACCCCTCGACGTCGGAGCGCATCGAACATCGATCGGTCTGCGTCGTCGTGGGCCCGTCCGCGGGACTCGATGACGATCTCCCCGACGCCGCGTTGTTCGAGTTCCCACACCAGGCGTTCGAGACAGTGGCGCCGTCGGCGTTCGACGCGCGCGGCCGCCCCGTCGTAGCGGACGACGACGACCGCGACCGCGCGACGCAGGAGTTCGAGCCACGAGATCCGCTGCGCGTGCAGCGCTTCGTACCAGTGCAGCTTCCGCATCCGACGGGGCGTCGCGGCTCGGATCCCGGCGCGGACGTCGTCGCGCTCCCGGTCGCGCACGACCACCGCGGCCATCACGTACGCGGTGTGGTCGCGACCGCCGCCGGGCTCGGACTCGTCGACGTACGCCGTCTCCATCGGCCCAGTATATTGCGTACCGGTTGCTTCGCCGATGAAACGGTTGCGCTCCGTCCGCGGGCGCGCCAGGTTGAGCACGACGAAAGGATCCTCCCCATGGACACGATGGTCTTCATCAACCTGCCCGTCGCCGACCTCGAGCGCTCGAAGGCGTTCTACGAGGCCCTCGGCTACTCGATCAACCCGGCGTTCAGCGACGACACCGCGGCGTGCGTCGTGGTGAGCGACACGATCTACGTCATGGTGCTCACCCACGCCAAGTTCGCGGAGTTCACCACGAAGACCATCGCCGACGCCGACACGATCGAGGTCATCAACTCGCTCAGCGCCGACTCCAAGGACGAGGTGCACCGGATCGTCGACGCAGCGGTCGCCGCCGGTGGCTCCGAGGACCGCCCCGAGATGGACCTCGGGTTCATGTACCAGCGGAGCTTCGTCGACCCCGACGGGCACCGCTGGGAGTACGTGTGGATGGACCCGCAGGCAGCGCAGGACGGTCCGCCCGCCGAGTGATCGACGACGGGTGTCGGCGGCGGGTGTCTGTGGCGACGGCCAGGATGGTGCCATGAGCTCCGAGCCCGTCGCCGCTGCCCCGTCCGACCTCGTCATGGGTGACGACGGCCTCGCCCGGCCCGTGTGGGCATCGAGTGACGAGCTGTTGCGCGACTACTACGACACCGAGTGGGGCATGCCCGTGCGCGACGAGCGCGGAGTGTTCGAACGCCTGTCGCTCGAGGCGTTCCAGTCCGGGCTGTCGTGGCGGACGATCCTCGCGAAGCGTCCGGCGTTCCGGGCAGCGTTCGCGGACTTCGACGCCGACACGGTCGCGGCGTTCGGCGAGGACGACGTCGCACGGCTCATGGCCGACGCCGGCATCGTGCGGAACCGGGCGAAGATCCTCGCGACGATCACCAACGCGAACGCCACGATCGCCCTGCGCGAGGACGGCGGCCTGGCCGACTTCGTGTGGTCGTTCCGGCCGGCGACGACGCCCGAGCCGGTCACGTACGCCGACGTCCCGACGAAGTCGGACGAGTCCGTCGCACTGTCGAAGGCGCTCCGGAAGCGGGGCTTCGCCTTCGTCGGGCCCACGACGATGTACGCGCTGATGGAGGCGCTCGGCATCGTCGACACGCACCTCGTCGGCAGCCACCGCCGGGGGACCTCCGGCGTCTGGAGCTGACCCCGACGGTGCCGACGGTGCAGGGCTAGGGTCGCGGCATGAGCTCCGAGAACCCGCGCGTCCGCCCCGTCCACCCGGTCGAGGCCGAGGTGGTGGAGGTGCCCCTCGACGCCGAGGTGCCGACGCCCGAGCCGTCCGACGACCCCGGTGCCGGCACCCCCGAGCACGACCCGGCCGAGATCCGGATCGCGTTCCTGTTGTTCCCCGGCCTGACGCAGCTCGACCTGACCGGGCCGGCGCAGGTGCTGTCCCGCGTCCCGGGAGCCCGCGTCGAGTACGTCGCGGCGACGCTCGACCCGGTACCGAGCGACTGCGGGCTGTCCCTCGTACCGACCACGACCATCGCTGATGCCAGCCCGGCCGACGTACTCGTCGTCCCCGGCGGCGACGGCGCCTTCGACGCGATGCTCGACCCCGCAGTGATCGCGTTCGTCCGGCGCGAGGCCGAGCGCGCCACCTGGGTGACCTCGGTGTGCACCGGCGCGTTCGTCATCGGCGCGGCGGGGTTGCTCGCCGGCAAGCGCGCGACGACGCACTGGGCGTCGAAGCCGATGCTCGCGGCGTTCGGCGCGCAGCCGGTCGACGACCGTGTCGTGGACGACGGGGCCGTCGTCACCGCGGCCGGGGTGAGCGCCGGCATCGACATGGCGCTCTGGCTCGCGGCCGAGCTGGCCGGGCAGCCTGCAGCCGAGGCCATCCAGCTCCAGATCGAGTACGACCCGCAGCCCCCGTTCGACGCGGGTTCGGCCGTCCGGGCGGACACCCGGATCGTGACCGAGGCGCGTGCCGCAGCGGAAGCGGCACGTGGTGACCGGGTGGCGCGGGCGGCCGCGGCCGTGATGCGCTGAGTCAGTCGAGCGGGAGCTGCATCTGCGTCGCGGTGACGCCGTAGCCGAGTCGCTCGTAGAGGTCCTGCGCGCCCGTGTTGTACCCGAACACGTTCAGGCCGATGGTCCGGGCACCGTTCGCGCGGGCGACCTCGTGCGCCTGCTCGAGTGCTCGGCGGGCGTGCCCCCTGCGTCGGTTCGGCTCGTCGATCTCGACGTCGAACACCCACCAGTCGGTGCTGCCCGGTGCGAACGGGCCGATCCAGAGGTACCCGACCACGGCGTCGGCGTCGTCGAGGACGTCCCAGACGAAGTGCTCGGGCAGCGGCGTGCCGTCAGGGAACCACTTGTCGAGGGACTGCTGCTTGTTCGCCTCGGCGCGCTCCCGCGTCTCGCCCGCCCGGATGCGTGACTCGACGTACTCCGCCATCGTGCGGTCGAGCCACCCGGGCAGTCGCTCGGCCGGCATCGCGACGAGGTGCGTGTCCGTCACCGGTTGCCCTTCGACCCGCGCTTCGGCTTGCCCTTCATGCCGCGCTGCACACGCCCGCGACCGGTCGAGTTCTTCCCGCCGCCGCTCTTGCCACCGGTGCCCTTGGTGGCGCCGCGCTTGGCGACCGTCTTCGCGTTCGACGGTGCGGCCTTGCCGCCGCCCTTCGCCGGACGCGACCCGTCCTTCGGGTCGGGAGCCGCGCCTCCTGGCTGGTCCTGGTCACCCCGCGAACTGTTCGCGGTGCGCCCGCGGACCACGCCGATGAACTCCTCTGTGGTCTCGGTGGCGTCCTCGGAACGCCAGACGAGCACGATCCGGGTGCCGGGCGAGCCCGCGAGCGTGCGGCTGACGAGCTCCTTGCGGCTCGCGGCACGGAAGAGGGACTGGGGGAGGACGGCCACGCCGACGTTCGCCTCGACCAGGTCGAGCGTGGCGTCGACGTCCTCCGGGACCGGGCCGGGGTCGACGACGTGCACGTCGGTCGCGGCGAGGTCGACCTCGGCGAGGTCCGCGAGCGGGGAGTCCTTCGGCATCGCGACGACGGCGGTCTCGGTCCAGAGCGGGATGGCGTTGTGCGCGTCGGAGACGGGGACCCGGGCGAACACCATGTCGGCCTCGCCGGCGAGTGCGTCGTCGACCTCGTCCGCTCCGATCGGGCGGAGTCGGAGCTCGGTCGTGGGGAAGCGCTCGCGCCAGACGCGGGCCCACTTCGCGGGGGACACCCCCGGCACGAAGGCGATGGTGAGTGCCGCGGTCATGCAACCGAGCATAGGGGCCGTACCCTTGTGTCCATGGCGCAGGAACAGACCATGAAGCCCGAGACGGCCGCGAAGAAGCTCGGCATCCTGCTGGCGGCCGCCCCGGAGACCTTCCGGGACGCGCCGATCAGCCGGACCGCGTTCGACGAACTCCGTACGGAACCCCCGACCTGGCTCGAGGACCTCCGTCGCGACGGACCGCACCCGCGACCCGTCGTGGCGCAGAAGCTCGGCGTGTCGATCTCGGGGCTGACCCGTGCGGGCATCGACGAACCGCTCACGACGGCGGAGATCAAGACGCTGCTCGAGCAGAAGCCCGAGTGGCTCGTCCGCGAGCGCGCGACCCAGGCCGCGGTGCACGCCGAGAACGCCCGCGTGAAGCAGGAGCGTGCCGCGAAGGCCGCTGGCCGCACCGAGGACTGACCCCGACCCGCACCACCCCGCCGCCCGAGGACACCCCGTGCACGAGACCGTCGCCGACGCCATGCTCGTCGTGCCGCAGTTCGCGTCGGTGTGCTGCATCGTGGGGGACCGGTACCGGCCCCGCCCGGGCGTGATCGTCCCCGCGGCGGTGATGCTCGTCGCGATGCTCATGCCCGTCGTGCACGCCGGAGCGGTGTGGACGCTCCTCGCCGCCACCGTGCTCCTGCTCCTCGCGCCGCTGCCCGTCATGCGGCGGCGCCGCGCCGACGGTCGCCGTGCCGAGCCGATGGACGTCCACCGGGCGCTGTCGGCGGTCGTGATGTCCGGGATGCTCCTGATGGGGCACGCCACGGGCATCGCCGACGGACACGCGGGCCACAGCATCGCCCTGACCGCGGTGCTCGGCGCCGGAGTGATCGGCTACGCCGCGTTCAGCGGGTGGCTGCTCCGCCACGAGTGGGCACGAGAGGACCGGCGTGCCGTCCGGAGCGGCGAGGTCTTCGCGATGACGGTCGCCGTCGTCGGCATGACGCTCGCGATGTAGTCAGCGGTTCGCCACGCGCTCCTGCACCTCGTGGATCGTGTCGGACGGCACCGGCGGCACACCCCGACGGATGCCGGCGATGCCGACGACCGCGAGGACCGCGGTGACGACGCCGAACACGACGAGCGTGATGCCGGTCGCCGCCCAGAGCGGGAGCACGAGCGCGAGCAACACCACCACGAAGCCGGCGAGCAGGACGAGCGTCGTCAGCGCGAACGCCACCGCGACACCGGTGAGCACGAGCCCCGTCTTCGCGCCGCTGACGCGGTCGCCGATCTCGCGTCGTGCGGAAGCGACCTCGTCGCGGACGGCGCGGAGCACCGGCTCGAGCGCCTTCTGCACGAGCCCGGCGGTGACGGTGTCACGGAAGGACGGCTTGCCGGTCGTGGTGTCGTCGTGGTCGGTGCTCATGGTGTCTCCTCTTCCTCGGGCGCGGTCGTCCGCACCCACCAGGGTGACGCGTCGGGGACGGGAGTCGTCACGCCTGCGACGCGCATGCTCGGCGGGTTCCCAGGACCGCCGGCGACGAGCAGGTTCCGTCCGGCGCGTGACCGTTCTGGTTCGCGGATGCCGGGGATCGCGAACCGGAACGGTCACGCGCCGAGAAGAACACGGGCTTCGGCGCGTCCGCCGCGGGGACGAGCGGGTGACGGACTGGAGGCCCGGCTCGCGTCGACGACGCGGGCCGGGCCTCCGGAGACGGTCGGGTCTCGACCGCCGTGGTGCGCTAGGACGCGATCTCGTCCAGGTCGTCGATCCCGCGTGCGGCGGCAGCGGCCCGCCGCGCGCGCATCGACGGTGCCGCGACGGCGGCGAGGACCGCGAGGACGGCCACGCCCGTGCACGCCCAGAACCCGATCGTGAACGCGTCGTCGGTCGGCAGCCCCTGCGCGGTGGTGTGCGACGTGATCAGTGCCGCGATGACCGCGGTGCCGACGCTGGAGCCGATCGTGCGGACGACCGTGTTGGCGCTGATGGCCTCGCCGGTCTGGTTCGCGGGGACGCTCTCGATGATCGCGTTCGAGCACGCGGCGAGGGCGAGGCCGATGCCGATGCCCGTCAGGACGCCGGAGACGACGACCTCGGCGATCGCGGCGTGCGAGATCGCGGGGATGAGGAACGCGGCGACGATGGCGACCCCACCGAGCAGCATCGGCGGCTTCGGGCCGACCTTGCGGACGAGGATGCCGGCGATCGGCCCGGCGATGATCATCATGACGACGGTCGGGAGCAGGAAGAGCCCTGCTTCGGTCACGTCCTTGCCGAACCCGTACCCGACGGCGGTCGGGAGCTGGAGGAGCGTCGGGACGAGGACGAACGTGCCGAACATCGCGAAGCCGAAGACGAGCGCGACCACGTGGGCCGTCCAGACGCCGCGGACCGCGAACAGCCGGACGTCGATGAGCGGTTCGGCGACGCGGAGCTCGACGAGCACGAAGGCGACGAGTGCGACCGCGCCGAGGATCAGCAGACCGACTGTCTTGCCGTCGCCCCAACCCCAGGTCTCGCCCTCGCTGATCGCCAGCAGGATCGCGACCAGGGAGACCGCGAGCACACCGGTGCCGAGCATGTCCAGGCGACCGGGCTTCCGGACCGGGGACTCGGGCATGCCGAAGACCGCGCCGAGCAGAGCGATGACGACGAGCACGGCGGGGAGCCAGAACAGCCAGTGCCACGAGAGGTGTTCGACGATCGGGCCCGCGGCGACGATCCCGACGCCCGCGCCGATGCCGAAGATCGCCGAGAGCAGGCCGATCGTGACGCTCACCTTCTCCTTCGGGAGCTCGTCGCGCACGATGCCGATCGACAGCGGCATCACGGCACCGGCGGCACCCTGGAGCGCGCGACCGACGATCAGCGTGCCGAGGTTCGGTGCGAGAGCGGCGAGGACGGCGCCGACGAGGAGGATCGACAGGACGACGATGAGCACCTTGCGCTTGCCGACCATGTCCCCGAGCCGGCCGAGGATCGGCGTGAGCACCGACGCCGACAGCAGGTACGCCGTGAGCACCCAGCTCGTCGCGCTCGTGGAGGCGCCGAGGTCCTGTCCGATGGTCGACAGCGCCGGTGCGACGAGCGACTGCAGGACGGCGAAGGACAGGCCGCCGAGCGACAGGTAGACGATGATCGCCGTGCTGTTCGGTCGGCGCGCACCGGTGGTGGGGTGGGACCCGGTCCGCGGGGTCTCCATGGTCTCGGTCATCGTGCTCCGTACGCTCGGATGTAAACAGTTGCTGACTTGACGAGGGTACGCGGTTCCGGGCTGATGTCAACACTTGCTTACATCCGTCCCCGAACCGCTACGCTCGGAGCATGAGCAAGGACGCCGAGGCAACCCGCCGACTGCTCGTGCAGGCCGCGCGACGTCGGTTCGCCTTCGACGGCTACCGGGCCACCACCGTGCGCGACATCGCCGCGGACGCCGGCGTGAACGTCGCCCTGATCAATCGGTACTTCGTGTCGAAGGAGGGGCTCTTCCGGGAGTGCCTCGACCGCGTCGCCCGCGACCTCGGCGCCGAGGAGCGGCCCGTGCCGGACCTCGAGCGGTCCCTCGCCGGCATGATCGAGCACGCCGTCCGGTCCCCGACCGACGACGACTCGCTCCAGCTCATGCTGCTGCTGCGCTCCTCGGGGGACGACGGCGCGGACGCCATCCGCCGCGAGACACTGCGCCGCTACGCCGAACGACTCGCCGGGGCCGTCCACGACGAGGTCACCGACGACCTGCTCCTCCGCGCCGAGATCGCCCTGGCGGTGGTGCTCGGCATGACCATGCTCCGGACGTCCACGAAGGTCGAGCCGCTCGCGTCGGCCGACCACCAGGCGGTCTCGGACGCGCTCACCGGGGTCCTGCGGCAGCTCCTCGCCGGGCCGCGGTAGCGTCGAGCCGTGTCCGATCGCCACGTCCGTCGCCCCGATCCCGCGCCGCGCCTCGACGAGGTCGACGAGCGGATCCTCTGGACCCTCGCCGCCGACGCCCGGATCCCGAACAACCGCCTCGCCGCTGCGGTCGGCATCGCCCCGTCGACGTGCCTGACGCGCGTCCGTGCACTCGAGGACGCCGGGGTCATCCGTGGCTACCGGGCCGACGTGGACGTCGCGCGGCTCGGCTTCGCGATCGAGGCGATGGTCTCGGTCCGGGTGCACGCTGCAGCACGCCACGAGCTGCGCGACTTCGCGAAGCGGCTGCTCCGGGTGCCCGTCGTGCAGGACGTGTCGTTCCTGGCCGGCGACAAGGACTTCCTCGTGCACATCGCGTGCACGTCCACCGAGCAGCTCCGCGACTTCGTGGCCGACGAGCTCAGCGGCGACCCCTCGGTGGCGACGACGCAGACGAACATCGTGTTCGAACGGCTCGTCGCCGACCGTGCACAGCAGGGGCGGTCGTTCGACGAGCTCCGGCGCTGGCGGGCCTGACTCAGCGCGTGCGGGTCATCGGGAGGTGGGGGATCCCGTCCTCGTTGAAGTCCTCGCCCGAACGCACGAACCCGAACCGGGCGTACCACTGCTCCAGGTGCGCCTGGGCGTCGATCGCGATGCGCGGGGAGCGTGCCTCGGCGATCGCGGCTTCCATCAGCAGCGACGAGAGTCCCTGCCCCCTGGCGGCCTTCGCGGTGGCGACGCGGCCGATGCGCTCGGTGCCGTCGCCCTCGCGGAGGAGCCGGAGCGTGGCGTCGACCGAGCCCTGCCCCGCCCAGAACTGCAGCGTGCCGGGCTCGAGGTCGCGCCCGTCGATGTCCGGGTAGGCGGCTGCCTGCTCGACCACGAACACGTCCTGCCGGAGTCGCAGGATCTCGTGCAGGGTGACGACGTCCAGGTTGCGCGTCGGGGCGTTGAAGATCGAGACCAAGACCGGCCTTTCCTGACGATTTCTTCCGAAACAGGGTGCGTTCCGGAACGGAGCGGCGTACATTGCCGGACAACCACTCTACGTGCGCAGCCGAGATCAGGAGGTGAGCGCATGGACCAGCCGTTGCGCGCACCCTGGCGCGCGATGATCCGGTACGTCGTGTTCGGCGTCGGCATCGCCGCTGCCCTCGTGCTGCTCTCGTTGGTGCTCGGCGCTCGTCCGGCCGCGGCGGCCCCCGCGGCGGCACCCGCAGCGACCAGCGCGACCCCCGCAGCACCGCAGGCCGGACCGGCGGAGGCGAGCAGCGCCTCCAGGCCCGTCACCGGCACGGTCGCGACCGTCCTCCGTCCCGTCACCGGCGCCGTCCAGACCTTCACCGACGCTCGCCCCGTGACCACCGTCGTGCACTCGCTCGACCAGGTGGTCGGCGGCCTCCCGGTCGTCGGCACGGTCCTCGGCGACGACACCCTCGGCACCGTGACCGACCCGGTCAGCGGGCTGGTGGACGACACCCTCGGCGGCGTCGGCACGGTCGTCGGATCGGTGCCGGACGTGCTCACCGGCCTGCCGCCGACGGTCGGCGGCGACCTGCCAGGAGGCACGGATCCCGTCGTCGGCCTCCCCACCGCTCCGGTGGGCGGCACGTCCACGGCCCCGGTCGCGTCGACACCGTCGCTCACGTCCCCGGGCGCCGCCAGCGCTGTCGCGCCGGCAACCGTGGCGCCGGGCAGCGCTGCCGAGCGGACGGACGCCGTCGCCACCGTGCGGGCCTCCGTGCTCGCCGGAGGCGCGAGCGCCGCCGCTGCACCGGGCGTGCAGGACGCGACGTTCGGCGGCCGGGCACTCCTCGTCCCCGAGGGCCACGGCGTCACGTTCGGCGGCCCCGCGGACGGTTCCGCCACCGGTGCCCTCGGTGGCAGCGCTGCCGGTTCCGCCGGGTCGGCAGCAGCCGTCGGCATCGTCGGTTCCGACGACCAGGTCTCCCTCGCCGCGGGGTCACGCGGCACCATCGCCGACGACACGGTCCCCGCGTCGATCGTCGGCGAGCACGACGTCGCCCCTGACTGAGATCGGTGCGCCTGTCCGACACGGCAGGCACGCACCACCGGCCGCCATCGCGGTCGGTCCGCATCTCATCTCGATCAGGGAGCAACGATCATGAACAAGTACGTCTCGAGAGGGCTCTGGTTCGCCCTCTTCGTCGGCGGTCTGACGCTCGGGGGTGCAGTCGCGGCGAACGCGGCGACGACCTCCGGAGCGGACGGCACCGCCTCGGGCACACAGGTGGCGCCGTCGATCGACGCGCCGGTGTCCGCGACCGGCAACGCACTCGGGGTCCTCGGCGACGCGGTGTCGTCGGTCACCCGTCCCGCAGCGCCCGCGGCTCCGGCAGCACCGTCGTCCTCGGCTCCGGCCGCGACACCGTCCACGTCGGGTGCCGACGGCATCGCCTCGGGGACGCAGGTCGTGCCCGACGTCGCGGCGCCCGTGCAGGTCGCGGGCAACGCGATCGCGGTCGGTGGCGACGCTGCCGCGGCATCCGCACCGGCACCGGCCCCGGCAGCTTCGGCTGCTCCGGCGGCCCCTGCTGCTGCGCCCGCTGCGGCGCCGACGACCTCCGGGTCGGACGGCGTCGCCTCGGGGACCCAGGTCGCCGGTTCTGTGACCGCGCCGGTCTCCGCCACGGGCAACGCGGTGGCGGTCGGCGGCGACGCCGTGTCCGCTGCCGCCACTCCTGCCGCGTCGGCGCCCGCTGCCTCGACGCCTGCTGCTCCGGCCGCTGCGCCGACGACCTCCGGGTCGGACGGCACGGCCTCGGGCACGCAGGTGTCCCCGGTGGTGTCGGTTCCGGTGACGGTGTCGGGCAACGGTATCGGGCTGCTCGGTGACGGCACCTCGACGGGGGCAGCTGCCCCGGCGACGGGGCCGGCCGCGGGTGGTTCGACCTCCGGCAGTGACGGACTGCTCTCGGGGACGCAGGTCCTCGGTGCGGTCTCGGTGCCGGTGACGGTGTCGGGCAACGGCATCGGGCTGCTCGGTGACGGTGCCAGCTCGGGGTCGACGGCCCCGGCGACCGGCACCACGACGCCGGCCGCGGGTGGTTCGACCTCGGGGTCGGACGGCACGGCCTCGGGCACGCAGGTGTCCCCGGTGGTGTCGGTGCCGGTGACGGTGTCGGGCAACGGCATCGGGCTGCTCGGTGACGGCACCTCGGCGGGGGCAGCTGCCCCGGCGACCGGCACCACGACGCCGGCCGCGGGTGGTTCGACCTCGGGGTCGGACGGTACGGCCTCGGGCACGCAGGTGTCCCCGGTGGTGTCGGTCCCGGTGACGATCGGTGGGAACGGCATCGGCCTCGTCGGTGATGGCACGAGCACCGGTTCCACGGCCCCGGCGACCGGGACCACGACGCCCACCACGGGCGGCTCCACCTCGGGTGACGGGGGACTGCTCTCGGGCAGCCAGATCACACCCGTGATCAGCCTCCCGATCACCATCGGCGGCAACGGGATCGGCATCGTCGGCGACGGCACCAGCTCGACGACGACGCCCGGTGGCGGCACCACTCCCGGTGACGGCACCGATCCCGGCGACGGCACGGACCCGGGCGACGGCACCACCCCTGGTGACGGCACCGACCCCGGTGACGGCACCACCCCTGGTGACGGCACCGACCCCGGCGACGGGAACGGCGCCGGCGACGGCACCACGCCCGTCTCGGTGACCACCCCGGCCACCGGGGCCGGCGCGGCCGTGGCGACCAGCGCCTCCCGGCCCGCGACGGTCGTCGCGACGACCGCCGGCGCCTCGACGGCCGTCCAGGCCGCCGTCCGCACGGTGGCTGCGTCGAGCAGCCAGCCGGCCCTCGCCTACACGGGAGCGTCCTCGCCGGTCGTCCCCGCCGGCATCGCCCTTCTGCTGCTCCTCGCCGGAGCGGGGACCCTGGTGCTGCGCAAGCGGCACTGAAGTCCGACGGGCTCGAGGGGCACCGCGCCGCGGTGCCCCTCGCACCCGTGCCCGCCGTCGGCCGGACCTGTGTCCGCCGTCCGCCGTCCGCTGGACGAACGCCGAAGGCTCTCTGGGAGCCGACCATGGCGAACCTGTGCGGAGCAGAAGCGCCTCCGAGGCCGCCCGGCAGCAGGGCAGCGCCACGATGAGAGCGTGCTCCACGACCTCCTGCGCATCCCCATCACGGGCTCGACCGTCCTCGTACCGGTCGACGTGCTCGCCGCCGTCCTCGTCGTGTGGGCGCTCCTCGTCCGGCCGCGGTCGCTCGGCCGCGTCCTCGTCCGGATCGCCGCCCTCGGCGTCGGTGCGGTCGCCGGCCTGGCGCTCGTCTGGTGGTTCGGCGACGTCCAGGACGCGTTCGGTGTCGCGTTCACCTCGGTGACCCGGATGTGGGTCGCCCTGGCGTGCGCCGGGATCCTGCTGCTGGTCGTGCTGCTCGTGCAGGGCGGCTGGACGGGCCGGGTGGTCGCCGGGGCCGCTGCCGCGAGCCTGCTGCTCGCAGCGGGTCTCGGCATCAACGTCGACTTCGGCTTCTACAAGAACGTCGAGCAGGCCATCGCCACGAACCCCTACAAGACGCGGACCCTGGCGGAACGGGACCCCGCGGTCGAGCGGCTCGTCGACCTGCACGACTGGCACGCCCCGGCGGACATGCCGAAGGCGGGCGAGACGTTCAGCGTGACGATCCCCGGCACGATCTCGCATTTCCACGCCCGGAAGGCCGTGGTGTGGCTCCCGCCGGCCGCGCAGGTCCGGAACGCCCCGGCGCTGCCCGTGCTCGTCGCACTCTCCGGGCAACCCGGCGAACCGGCCGACCTCTTCCAGACCGGCGACATCGGCCGCTACCTTGACCGGTATGCAGCAGCGCACGACGGCCTCGCCCCGATCGTCGTCGCCCCGGACCAGCTCGGCGCTCCGAACCGCAACCCGATGTGCGTGGACTCCCGGCGGCTCGGGCGCAGCGAGACCTACGTCATGACGGACACCGTCGACTGGATCCGGAAGCACCTCGCGGTCGCCACGGCACCGACGGGCTGGGGCGTGCTCGGCTTCTCCGAGGGGGCCACCTGCGCGATGCAGTTCTCGTCCGCCCACCCCGACGTCTTCGGGTCCGCGCTGGCGATCTCGAGCGAGATCGCCCCGAAGAACGGCAGCCTGCAGCACACCATCGCCGTCGGCTTCGGCGGTTCCCGCTCCGCCTACGACGCCGCGACGCCGGTCGCCGAGATGCGTGCCCACGGCCGGTACGCCGACCACCTCGTCGTGTTCGGGGTGGGCGGGGACGACGCCCCGTACAAGGCGTCCACCGCCACGCTCCGTGCGGCGGCCGCGCGGGAGGGCATCGCCACGCAGCTGGTCGTCTCCCCAGGGTCGGCGCACGACTGGAACACGGTCCGCTACGTGCTCGCGCACGGCCTCCCACCGGTGCTCGAGCACCTCGGGCTCCCCGCGAGCGGACCGCTGTGAGCGGCGTCGCATCGGCAGTGGCGACGGTCCGCCGGGTCGTCGTCACCCGCCCGGTCACCACGGCGATCGTCCTGCTCGTGCTGGCGACCTCGACGCTCGCGTTCGTCCTCCGGCTGGAACACGGGGCGCACGCGACCGTGTTCGGTCCGTTCCGGGTCTTCGCGGCGTCGACCGGCGTGCTCGCCCTGCTGCTGACGCTCGCCGGGGTGGTCGTGCTCGTCGGGGCCTCGGAGCGGCTCATGGGGTCCTGGCGCACGGCACTGGCCTTCGTGGTCACGACCGTCGTCGGCACGGGCATCGCCGCGTTCGCCGTGCTCGTCGACCTCGACGGCAAGGGCGCCGTGCCGATGGTGCTCGGCCGGGCGACGAGCTTCGACCCCTGGACCGCCATCGTCGGCACGGTCGTCACCGCCAGCGCCTTCGCGGGGACGCTGTGGCGGCGGCGGATCCGGGTGAACGCCCTCGCCGTGGTCGCCGCCCTCCTGCTCTACGCCGGGCACGTCTCCGACCTGTCCGCCGTCCTCGCCGCGGCCGCCGGGTGGCTGCTCGGCGAACTCCTGCGCCGCACGCCGAAGCGGCAGGGCTGGGTGCGCAGCTCGCACCGCGAGATCCGGGTGCTGCTCGGTACCGCGGTGCTGGTGTCCGCCGTCGGCCCCGTCATCGCGCTGGTGTCCCGCGCGCGGGTGGGACTCCTCGCACCGATCGCCGCGGTCGTCGGCGCCGGCCCCGTCACCCCGGTGCGGGGCTGCCGTGCGGACGCGGTCGCGGGGGAGTGCCTCCGCGGGCTCCTGTCCTTCCGTGCGACCGACCCGTGGACCCTCGTGCTCGCCGTCGCGCCCCTGCTCGTGCTCGTCGTCGGCGGACTCGGACTCTTCCGCGGCAGTCGCTTCGCGGTGTGGCTCGTGGTCGTCGTCGACACGGTGACGGCGATCGCCGCCGCGATCACCTACGGCCTCGTCCAGGGGCGCGTCGTCGCGCAGCACGGCCTCGAGGACCAGTTCGTCACCGACGTGTCCATCGTCGCGTCGATCGTCGTCCCGCTCGGGACCGCGGTCGTCCTCGTCGTGCTGCGGCGGTCCTTCACGGTGCTCACCAGCCGCCGCCGCGTCGTCGCCTTCGCGGTCACCGTCGGTGCGGCCGCGGTCGGCATCGTCGTGGTGGTGCTGGTCGTCGCCGCGTCCTCGGCGCACCACGTCGAGGACCCCCTGCGGTTGGCGCTCGCCGCCCTCGGCCCGCTCGCACCGGTGAGCTTCTGGGACCGGCTCCCGTCGCTCGACCACGCGCTCCGGCTCGTGCTCGGGCTGAGCGGACCGGTGCTCTGGCTGGTCGTGGCGATCGCCGCCGTCCGGCCGACCGGGGCCGTCGAACCCGACACCGACGCCGACGCTGCACACGCCGACCGCGAGCGCGCCCGCGCCCTGCTCGTCGCCGGTGGCGGGGACGCGTTCGGCTGGATGACGACCTGGCAGGGCAACGCCTACTGGTTCGCCGAGGACGGTCGCGCCGGCGTCGCCTTCCGCCGGAACGGCCGCGTCGCGGTGACGGTCGGCGGGCCCTTCGGCTGGCCCGACGCCCGCACGGCGGCGATGACCGCGTTCGCCCGGTGGTGCGACGACAACGGCTGGACGGCGGTCTTCTACGGCATCGGCGCGGAGACCGCCGGGGTGCTCACCGCGCAGGGCTGGGCGACGCTCCCGGTGGCCGAGGACGCCGACTTCGACCCCCGGACGTGGACGACGAGCGGGAAGAAGAAGCAGGACGTCCGGACCTCGGTGAACAAGGCGGCGCGCGAGGGCCTCACCGCGACCTGGTCGAGCTGGCAGCAGCTGCCCGCGTCCACCACCCGGCAGATCGAGGCGATCTCCGAGGAGTGGGTCGCCGAGCGCGAGCTGCCCGAGATGGGGTTCACCCTGGGCGGGGTCGACGAGATGCGCGACCCGGCGGTGCGGACCCTCGTCGCGCAGGACCCCGAGGGCACGGTGCTCGCGGTCACGAGCTGGTTGCCGGGGTACCGGGACGGCCGGGTCGTCGCCTGGACGCTCGACGTCATGCGACGCACGCCCGCGGCACCGAACGGCGTGATGGAGTTCCTCGTCGCGAGTGCGGCCGACCGGATGCGCGAGGACGGCGTCGAGCGACTCAGCCTGTCCGCGGCCCCGCTCGCGCAGGCCGCCGAGGGCCCGCAGGCGAACGACGGCGTGCAGAGCCTGCTGGACCTGGTCGGCGGGGTCCTCGAGCCGGTGTACGGGTTCCGGTCGCTGCTGCGGTTCAAGCAGAAGTTCGGCCCCGAGCTGCACCCGCTGGTGCTCGCCTACCCGGACCCGGTCGCGCTGCCGGCGATCGGGATCGCGGTGGTGCGCGCGTACCTGCCGGACCTGTCGCTCCGGCAGGCGGTGGCGTTGGCGCGCGGGCGCGGCTGAGCAGACGGACCGACGGACGGTTCGGGAGGCGCGGCGCACCTCCGCCCCGCGGCCAGCGGGACCGGGTGGCGGACGCGGGTCGCGGGGTCGGCCGCACCGCGCCTCCTGGCCCGCAGCGCGGTCACGCGACGTCCGGTTACGCCCACGGAACCGGCGCAACGTGTCCGTCACCTGGGTGGGGTATCGTTCCCGGTACGCAAGCGCTCCGGGGTCGGTGCAAGTCCGAACCGGTGGTGACAGTCCACGAACTGATGACGGGTGCGAACCCGGCAGAGGTTGACCCGGTGGAACTCCGGGACCGACGGTGAAAGTCCGGATGGGAGGCGCGCTGGCGGACGAGACGTCCCACGATCCGTGGGCGCGACCCGTCCGTCGATGCCGACGATCGTCGAACGCCCCCGGAGTCCCGTTGAGAGGACACCAGTGTTCACCGGCATCATCGAGGAACTCGGCACCGTCACCGCCGTCGAGCAGCACGGCGACTCCGTCGCGCTCACCGTCCGCGGGCCCGTCGTCGTGCAGGACGCCCGGCACGGCGACTCCATCGCGACGAGCGGCGTCTGCCTGACCGTCGTCGAGCAGACCCCGGAGACCTTCACGGCCTTCGTCATGAAGCAGACGCTCGACATGAGCGCGCACGGGTCGCTCGCGGTCGGCGACCGGCTCAACCTCGAACGCGCGGCCTCGGTCGGCGACCGGCTCGGCGGGCACATCGTCCAGGGCCACGTCGACGGCACCGCCACCGTGCTCGAGACCGCGGACGGCGACGGCTGGCGGCGCGTCCGGTTCTCGCTCGCGCCGGACCTCAGCCCCCTGGTCGTCGACAAGGGCTCGATCGCGATCGACGGCGTCTCGCTGACGGTCAGCGCCGTGTCCTCTGAGGACACCCCGACCGCGGACGCCTGGTTCGAGGTGAGCCTCATCCCCGAGACGCTCGAGGCCACCACGCTCGGCGCCCGCGTGCCGGGGGACCGGGTGAACATCGAGACCGACGTCCTGGCCCGGCACGTCCGGCGGATGCTGCGGCTCGACGCGGCGGTGCGGCCGCTCGAGGGTGCCACGGGTCCGCTCGAGGGCGACGCGCGTCCGCTCACGGGTGCCACGCTCGGCCAGGAGGCACGGTGATGGTCGCCGGGGCACGCCCCGCCGCGCAGGCGGGTGCCTCCGGTGCGGTCGTCCCGGGATCGCTCGGGTTGTCGAGCGTCGACGAGGCCATCGCCGCCATCGCCGCCGGCCGCCCGGTGATCGTCGCCGACGACGAGGACCGCGAGAACGAGGGCGACGTCATCCTCTCCGCCGAACTCGCCACCCCCGAGTGGATCGCCTGGACGGTGGCGCACTCGTCGGGGTTCATCTGCGCACCGGTGAGCGTCGAGATCGCCGACGCACTCGATCTCCCGCCGATGGTCGCCCACAACGAGGACGTCCGTGGGACGGCCTACACCGTGACCGTGGACGCCGCCGTCGGGGTCACCACCGGCATCAGCGCCCACGACCGAGCGCACACGTTACGCGTCCTCGCCGACCCGGCGTCCGTGCGCGACGACCTGCACCGGCCCGGACACGTCGTGCCCCTGCGGGCCCGTCCGGGCGGGGTCCGCGAGCGTGCGGGCCACACCGAAGCCGCGATCGACCTGGTCACCGCCGCAGGGCTCCGGCCCGCCGCGGCGATCTGCGAGATCGTCGACGAGGACGGCGGCATGATGCGTCTGCCGGGACTCCTCGGACTCGGGGCACGCGCCGGCGTGCCCGTCATCACCATCGCCGCGCTCGCCGAGTGGCTCGACGCGGCAGACCGGGCAGCGGCGGAGTCCGCGCCCACGGAAGGAACGGCACGATGAGCGGAGCAGGCGCGGCGGACCGCGACCACGTCGACGGCAGCGGCATCCGGGTGGCGATCGTCGCCGGGCAGTGGCACGACGAGATCGCCGGGGGCCTCCTCGCCGGGGCGCAGCGCGAGGTCGAGCGGCTCGGGGCCACGGCGGAGGTCATCCCCGTCCCCGGGAGCTTCGAGCTGCCCGTGGTCGCGAAGGCCGCGCTCGAGGCCGGGTTCGACGCGGCGGTCGCCCTCGGCGTGATCATCCGCGGTGGGACCCCGCACTTCGAGTACGTCTCGGACGCGGCGACGAGCGGCCTCACCCGGGTCGCGATCGACGCCGGCAAGCCCGTCGGCTTCGGCGTGCTCACCCTGGACGACGAGCAGCAGGGCCTCGACCGTGCCGGGCTGCCCGGTTCGAAGGAGGACAAGGGAGCCGAGGCCGTGCACGCCGCCGTGTCGACCGTGGTGACCCTGCGCCGGCTGCGCGTGCTCGCGTAGTCGACCCGCGCCTCCTGGGCCGCCGCGCGTCAGCGCGTCGCTCCTACGTTCGCACAACCGAAGTCACCCCGCGCCACGCGATCACGTGGTGCGGGGTGGCTTCCGTTGTGCGAACGGCCCCGCACCTCTTCAGGTGCGGGGCCGTTCGTGAGCGGTGGTGCTGACTACCGCTTGCCGAACACGTGGATCGGCAGGAAGAAGGAGAGGCACATGAGCACGAGACCGCCCATGAAGATGAACGCCTGACCCGAGCTCACCTGGAACGCGAAGCCGAACAGGTACATCGAAACCAGCAGCAGCAGGATCGAGAAAACAGCGGCGATGACGCGGCCCACAGTGGTACCTCCGGAATCAGGCGGGTGGATCGGATCCAGTCTATCCCCAGGAGCGACGAACTCGGTTCACGCGCCGGGGCGGGTGGCGATCAGCCGGTCGACCACGGCGAGGAGCGGTTCCATGTCGACCGAGGCGCGATCCGGTCGGACCTCGCTGGCGGCGCCGAGGGACGCCGCGTGGTACAGCCCGTCGCCCATGAGCTTGATCGCCTGCGCCGTGGGGACGTCTCCGAGCGAGTCGACGAGCGTGGCCAGCCAGGCGTTCTCGGTCTCGTCGAGGGTGCGGCCCGCTTCTTCGTAGCCGGCCTGCTGCAGACGGCTCGCCGCGAGGAGGGCGAGGTCGAGCTCGCTGCCCACGAACTGGCAGTTCCGCACGAAGTAGCGGGCGGCGCCGTCCTCGGCGTCACGCATGCGCTCGACGTCGATGGCGGAGAGGTCGGACAGGCGCTCGCAGAGCCCCTCGACCAGGGCGGCCTTCGAGCCGAAGTGGTAGAGCAGTCCGCCCTTGGACACCCCGGCCCGGGCGGCCACGGCGTCGAGGGTCGCCGGACGCTCTCCTTCCTCGCACACGATGGCGACGAAGCTGTCCAGGACACGATCGCGGGCGCTTGCCATGCCGGAAGTCTGCCATGGGACGCGGGCGTGCCGCGTCCGGCGGGCGCGGAGCGGGCGCGGAGCGGGCGCGAAGCGGGCGCGGCGCAGGCGCCGTGGGCCATCCTCCACGGCGCCTGCGGGTCCGGTCAGCCCTTCAGCGCCCCCGCCGCGATGTTCGCGATGAAGTGCCTTGAGCCGATGATGAACACCCCGATGAGCGGGAACACGCTGATCACGGCGCCGGCCATCACCGAGCCGAGGTCGGTCGCGTTCACCGAGCTGAGCGAGGCGAGTGCCACCTGGAGCGTCTGCCCCTTCGGGTCGATCAGCACGATCAACGGCCACACGTAGTCGTTCCACGCCGTGATGAAGGTGAAGATGCCGAGGAACGCGAGGCCTCCGCGGAGCATCGGGACCGCGATCGACCACCAGGTGCGGAAGAACCCGGCGCCGTCCACGCGCGCGGAGTCGATGACCTCGTTCGGGATCGACCCGGTGGCGAACTGCCGCAGGAGGAAGATGCCGAACGCGTTCGCCGCCCCGGGGACGATGAGCGCCTGGAGTCCACCGATCCAGCCGAGGTGCGCCATGAGCACGAAGCTCGGCACGAGCGACAGGCTGCCGGGGACGAGGAACGTCGCCAGCATGACGGTGAACAGCGAGCGCTTGAACGGGAACTCGTACTTCGCGAAGGCGAACGCGGCCAGCGAGTCGAACAGCATGACCAGGACCGCGGTGCCGCCGGCGACGATGACGGTGTTGCCGAGCGCCCGCACCATGTCGACGCTGCTGAACACCGTGGCGAGGTTCTGCATGGTGTGGTCGCTGAACCACAGCGACGGCGGGTAGCCGAAGATCTGCGCGTTCGACGACGTCGACATGACGAGCAGCCAGTAGAACGGGAAGATCGACAGCACGACGCCGACGATGAGGCACAGGTGCGTGACGAGCCGTCCGACCCAGCCGTGCCTGAACCCCCGGCGGTGGTCGTCGGGCCGGTCGGTGACGGCGTTCGGCCGGCCGAGTGCGGCGGCGGTGTTCGTGGTGCGGGGTGCGGTGTCGGCGCTCATGCGCGGGGTCCCTTCGCGCTGGTCGTGACGGTGCGCGGGGTGCGCAGTCGCCGTGGGGTCTTGAGCCCGTCGCGCTCGCTGAGCAGTCGCCAGTTGATGATCGCGAAGACCACGGAGAAGAAGAACAGCACCCAGGCGATCGCCGAGCCGTACCCGAAGTCGAACTGGTTGAACGCCTGGTCGTACTGGTAGAGCACGATCGTCATGCCGGCCTCGTCAGGGCCACCGACCGCCTGCCCGTTGAACAGGATCTGCGGCTCGGTGAAGAGCCCGAGGCCACCGATGGTCGACGTGATGACGGTGAACAGGATGACCGGCCGCAGCATCGGGATCGTGATCCGCGTGAAGATCTGCCAGGTGTTCGCGCCGTCCACCTTCGCCGCGTCGTACAGCTCGGTCGAGATCGACTGCAGGCCGGCGAGGTAGATGATCGCGTTGTACCCGGTCCAGCGCCAGATGACCATGACCGCGATCGTGACCTTGATGCCCCAGTACGACGAGAGCCAGCCGACCGGGTCGGCACCGACGGCTCGGAGCGCGGCGTTGACGAGCCCGAACCCGTCCGAGAACACCGATCCGAACACGATCGCCATCGCGACCATGCTCGTCACGTTCGGGATGAAGAACGCGACCCGGTAGAACCCCTTCGCCCGGATGTTGCCGTGCAGCAGGAACGCGAGCACGAGGGCGAGGAACAGCATCGGGACGGTCGAGATGATCCAGATGATGAAGGTGTTCGAGACGGCGTTCCAGAACCGCGGGTCGGTCAGCAGGTACTGGTACTGCGCGAGACCGACGAACGCGGGGGAGCCGACACCGTCCCAGTCCGTGAACGACAGCACGATCGAGAAGACGATCGGGAACAGCCCGAACACGAGGAACAGCACGTAGAACGGCGCGATCGCCACGTACTGCGGCCAGAACCGGCGGAGGCTGAAGCGGTGCCCGGTCGCCGCGGTGGAGATCGAGGCGGTGGGGGCGCCCCCGACGACGGGGTTCGCGGTGGTGGCGGTCTTCTCGCGGATCGGCGCGCTCATGCCGACACCCCGCGCTTCGCCAGGACGCGGTCGGTCTGGTCGATGGCGTCCTGCCAGGCGCGCTCCGGGTCCTTGCCGCCGGACTCCACGTTCGTGATCTCGGTCGCGAAGGCACCGATGAACCGCTCCGAGTTCGAGATGTACGTCACGGGGACCTCCGGTGCGGCCTTGCTGAAGAAGTCGAGCGGGTTCTGGTCCCCGAAGAAGTCGCCGGGGTTGCGCATGATGCCGTTCTCGAACGACGCGGGTGTCGACGGGAAGAGCTGGATGTCGTTGTAGGTGTGGGACTGCACGTCCGCGCCGGTGATCCACTTGGCGAACGCCACCGCGGCCTCGGGGTTCTTCGACGTCTTGGGCACGGCCAGGAACGAACCGCCGCTGTTGCCCGGTCGTTCGGGCTGCCGGGCGATCCGCCACTTCCCGGACAGGTCCGGTGCCGTGTCGTGGATGATCTGCGTCCACCACGCCCCCTCGATCTGCCCGGCGACCCGACCCGCGACCCACCCGGCGTTCTGGTCGGTCCCGGACTGCAGGTTGCCGGTGATCCCGGCGTGGATCGACTCGACCGCGTTCTCCCAGGCCTTCCGGATCGAGCTGTCGTCGTCGTGGTAGAGCGGCTGGTCGTCACGGTCGAAGTACCGCGTGGGGCTCGCGGAGACGAACTGGTTGAAGAGCTGCGTCGCGGTGATGATCGTCGCGGCACCGGTCTTCTGCTTGATCTGCTTGCCGAAGGTCCGGAAGTCCGCCCAGGTCTGGATCGCCGCGCTCACCTCGTCCGGGTCGGTGGGGAGGTCGGCCTTCTGCAGCACGTCCTGGTTGTAGAAGAAGCCGGTGGGGCCGGTGTCGACGGGCCAGAAGCACTGCCGCCCGGACGGGGTCCGGCCGAGCGAGAGCTTCCAGTCGTAGTAGGCGGACTTCTCGGTGGCGGAGGGATCGAAGTCGGTGAAGAGGTCCTCGTCGGGGAAGTAGAGCCAGCAGTTCGAGTTCACCATGAGGACGTCGGGGATGAACGCGTTCCCGGCGAGGGCGGTCCGGAACTTGGTGTCGTACGACGCCCCGCCGATGAGGTCCGGCCGCAGCCGCATCGGTTCGTGGCCGCTGATGCCCCCGGCCGCCTGCTTCAGGAACTTCGGGTCGAGGGACCGGTTCCAGTACCAGAGGACGAGTTCGTCCGGGTCCTTTGAGATCGCGGTGCCGGTGGAACACCCGGCGAGGAGGGCCGTGGTGGCGAGTGCGCCGAAGGCGCCTGCGCCGGCGAGGAACCCCCGCCGGCTGAGACTGTGCGTTGCTGCTGTCACTGGTGTGCCTGCTCTCGTCGTTGAGATGCGGAACCGTTGAGCGCTCGACCGTGAACGCTCACGAAGTGGTCAGAGCATGCCCCGGCCGACACGCCGTGTCAAGCATCTGCATCGTTGCAGGTGCGGAGACGGACGGGTACGGTCGTCGGGACCGTGAAGGTTCACGACACGATAGGGATCCGCATGTCAGCGCAGACCGCGACCACCGCCAGCAGCACCTCCTCGACGGGGCACGACGCCCCCGGCTGGGCCGTCCTCGGCCCCGGTGGGATCGCCCGCCGCTTCCTCTCCCAGCTCCCCTCGAGCGGCGTCGGGGCCACCCTCGTCGCGGCCGGCAGCTCGTCGGCGGAGCGAGCGGGAGCGTTCGCTGCCGAGGCTGCCGAGCACGGGTTCGCCGACGTCGCCGCGGCCACCTACGACGAGGTGCTCGCCGACCCGCGCGTCGACGCCGTCTACGTCTCGACGGTCCACACCGGGCACGCGGCGCTCGTCCTCGCGGCGCTCGCGGCGGGCAAGGCGGTCCTCTGCGAGAAGCCGCTCTCGCCGAACCACGGCACGTCCATGGCGCTCGCCGATGCCGCACGCCAGGCCGGCCTGCCCCTCGTCGAGGCGTACATGTACCGCTTCCACCCGCAGACCGCGGCCCTGCTCGACCTCGTCCGGCAGGGTGCGATCGGTACCGTCACGCACGTCGACGCCTCGTTCGCGTTCCGGGCGGGCAGCCGGTCCGGCCGACTCTTCGACGTCGACACGGCCGGCGGCGGGATCCTCGACGTGGGCGGCTACCCGGTGACGATGACGGCCGCGATCGTGCAGGCCGCGACCGGCGTGGCCGTCGCCGAGCCCACCGAGCTCACCGCCACCGGGACCGTCGGCCCGACCGGCGTCGACGAGTGGACGGTGGCACAGCTCAGCTACACCGGCGGGATCACCGCGAACCTCCGGACCGGCGTCCGGGTGCAGGACGACAACGCCGTGGTCGTCCACGGCACCACGGGGAAGATCACGCTCACCGACCCGTGGACCCTCGGCGACGACCCCACGATCGAGATCAGCACGGTGGACGAGGACCCGCGCACGCTGTCCTTCGCCGGGGCGCACCCCTACGCCCTCGAGGCCGACGCCACCACGGCGGCCCTCGCGGCCGGTCGTGTCGACGCCCCCGAGTTCACCCTCGACGAGTCGCTCGCCACCGCCCGGACGCTCGACAAGTGGCGTGCCGCGATCGGTCTGCGCTTCCCGTTCGAGGCCGAGACCGCCGACATCCCGACCGTCAGCGGCCGACCCCTCACGGTCGCCGCGCACGAGCCGGACCGTGCCGACAACCCGATGCGCTACGGCGAGGTCGCGGGTGTCGGCAAGCGCATGTCCCGACTGGTGATGGGTGTCGACAACCAGCCCGACCTGGCGCACGCGAGCGCGATCTTCGACCTGTTCGTGGAGCAGGGCGGCAACGTGTTCGACACCGGCTACATCTACGGCGGGGGCGTGCTCGAGGGTCGGCTCGGCAAGTGGATCCAGAACCGCGGCGTCCGCGAGGACGTGGTCGTGATCACCAAGGGCGCGCACACGCCGTACTGCGACCCGGAGTCCCTCACCCGGCAGCTGCTCGAGAGCCTCGAGCGCCAGGGCACCGACTACGCGGACATCTACATGATGCACCGCGACAACACGGACATCCCGGTGGGGGAGTTCGTCGACGTCCTCGACGAGCACCGTCGTGCCGGCCGCATCCGCGTGTACGGCGGCTCGAACTGGACCCCTGCCCGGTTCGACGAGGCGAACGCCTACGCCCGCGCGAACGGCAAGCACGAGTTCGAGGTGCTGAGCAACCACTTCGGGCTGGCCGAGGCGTACGACGTGCCGTGGGCCGGCTGCGAGCACGCCACCGACGCGGCGTCGAAGCAGTGGCTCGAGGAGCGCCAGGTGCCCCTGCTGCCCTGGTCCTCGCAGGCGCGTGGGTTCTTCACCGGCCGGGCCAAGCCCGAGGACACGAGCGACGCCGAACTCGTGCGCTGCTACTACAGCGACGAGAACTTCGAGCGGCTGCGCCGTGCGTCGGAGCTCGGCGAGCGGTTCGGCGTCCCCGCGACGGCGATCGCCCTGGCGTACGTGCTGCACCAGCCGTTCCCGACGTTCCCGCTCTTCGGACCGCGTACGATCGCGGAAGCCCGGTCGTCCATGACCGGCCTCTCCGTCGACCTCACTCCGGAACAGGTGGCATGGCTGGACCTCCGCGACTGACCGAACCCGTTCCCGCACCCGGCGGCCGGGCGACGATCATCGACGTCGCCGCGGCCGCCGGGGTGTCCCGGCAGACCGTCACCCGGGCGATGAACGGCATGTCCGGCATCAGCGCGGCGACGAAGGAACGGGTCCTCGCCGCCGCGGAGCGCCTCGACTACCGGCCGTCGCGCTTCGGCCGCGGGCTCGTCACGGGTGGCGACCACCAGCTCGGCCTCGTCGTGAACGACCTGCGCAACCCCTACACGCCGCAGCTCGCCTCGGCCGTCTTCCGACTCGCCGCCGAGCAGGGCTGGAACGTCATGCTCGCCGACGTCGACCTCGCGAGCGACGCCGACCGGATGGTGCAGGCGCTCGGGTCGCAGACGGACGTCGTCATCGGGTACCTCGGCTCCCGTCGCGACCGGTGGCGCGAGCTCCTCGGCACCGTGCCGATGGTCGAGCTCGACCCGTACTCGGAGCCACCGACCGCAGCCGTCTGGATCGACCCCGCCGACGCGATCGAGGTCCTCGCCGACCACCTCGTCGCCACCGGGGTCCGGCACCCGGTCGTGCTCGACAACTCCTCGCCGGAGCACACGAGTGTCCGCGGCATCCTCATGATGGACGCCCTCCAGCGGCGCGGGTACCTGCCCGAGCTCGTGCACGCGGAGCACGGCACGGCGGAGTGCGGCGCCGAGGAGACGACACGGATCCTCCGGCGACGCCGACGACAGGACGCGATCCTCGCCTTCAACGACGTGATGGCGCTCGGTGTCCTGCAGGCCTGTCGGCGGGCGGGCGTCGACGTCCCGCGGGAGCTCCGGGTCGTCGGCGTCGACGGCCTGCCGCTCGGCTCGCTCGTCTCGCCGACGCTCACCACGTTGGCGGTGGACCTCGACGAGGTCGCGCGTGAGGCGCTCGACCTCGCCCTCGGCATGCTCGCCGGCGAGCTGCCGCGGCAGGGTGACGCGGTGCAGCGCACGGTGCGGCACCGCCTGCTCCTGCGCGAGTCGGCCTGACGACGCGGCCCACGAGACAGCGCGACCGGAGGACGGACGGGAGGCGCGGTGCGGGCCCGCACCGCGCCTCCCGTCCGTCTTCAGTTGCATTTGCAACCATTACCGTCCAGACGGTACACTAACGGAGTCCTGACGGGATGCGTGCACACCCCGCGTCCCGTCCGGTCCGTTCGTCAGTTCCGCCGTCGACCTGGTCCGGCTCGAAGTCCCTGGAGTCACCGTGTCCGCCCTGCTCACCAGCCCGATCCCCACTGCCGCCACCGGCAGTCGCGCCCGCCGGTTCGCCGCCCTCGCGGTGCTCATGCTGCCCGTCCTCCTCATCTCGGTGGACAACACGGTCCTGAGCTTCGCGCTGCCGTCGATCTCGCGCGCGCTGAACCCGGACGCCACCACGCAGCTCTGGATCGTCGACGCGTACCCGCTCGTCCTCGCCGGCCTCCTCGTCGTGATGGGCAGCATCGGTGACCGCATCGGCCGCCGTCGGATCCTCGTCGTCGGCGCCACCGGCTTCGCGCTCTTCTCCGTCGCCGCGGCCTTCGCGACCGACGCCTGGATGCTCGTCGCCGCACGGATCGTCATGGGCGTCTTCGGCGCGATGCTCATGCCGGCGACCCTCTCGATCATCCGCAACGTCTTCGTCCACGCGGGGGAGCGGCGGATGGCGCTCGCCGTCTGGTCCACCATGTTCGCGGCGGGCAACGCACTCGGGCCGCTCGTCGGCGGCGTGCTGCTCGCGCACTTCCACTGGGGCGCGGTGTTCCTCGTCGCGGTGCCGATCCTCGTCGTGATGCTCGTCGCCGTGCCGTTCTGCGTGCCGGAGTCCCGTGACCCGAACCCGGGGCCGGTCGACGTGCCGAGCATGTTCCTGTCGCTCGGCGCCCTCGCCCCGATCGCGTGGGCGATCAAGTCCGTCGTGCACCCCGAGGAGCGCGGCTTCGCGATCGCGATGCTCGCCGTCGGCGTCCTGTGCGGCATCGCGTTCGTCCGTCGGCAGCTCCGCTCGCGGACCCCGATGCTCGACCTCCGGCTGTTCCGGAGCACGGCGTTCACCGGCAGCGTGCTCATGAACATGGCGGCGATGTTCTCGCTGACCGGGTTCCTGTTCTTCATCGCACAGCACCTGCAGCTCGTCGCCGGCCTCGACCCCTTCGCGTCCGGCATGGTGCTGGTGCCGGGGTCGGTCCTCACGATCGTGGCGGGGCTCGTCGTCGTGCCGATCGTCGCCCGGGTCGCTCCGCGCTGGGTCGTCGCCGTGTCGCTGCTGTTCTCGGCGGCCGCCTACGCGATGGTCGCGGTCCTCGGGCACCACGCCTCGATCGTGGCGCTGGCGTTCGCGTTCGTGCTGCTCGGGATCGGGATCGGTGCCTCGGAGACGGTGACGAACGACCTCATCATCTCGACGGCGCCGGCGGACAAGGCCGGTGCGGCGTCGGCGATGTCCGAGACGGCGTACGAGATCGGTGCCGTGCTGGGGACCGCGGTGCTCGGGACGATCCTGGCCACGGCCTACCGGGCGCACGTCGTCGTGCCGGACGGGCTGTCCTCGTCGGCGCACACCGCCGCGCAGGAGACCCTCGGCGGAGCGGTGTCGGCGGCGTCGTCCCTCGGCGGGTCGGCGGGGCAGGCGCTGCTCGAGTCGGCGCGGGCCGCGTTCGACTCCGGCGTCACGGTGACGGCGGGGGTGGCCGCGCTCCTGATGGTGGTCGCGGCCGCCGGTGCCGTCGTCATGCTCAAGCGCCGGTAGCGCCGCGCCGCGCCGCCGCGGGCGCCGCCGCGCCGCGCCGCGCCGCGGCGCCGCTTGGTGAGCAGAAATGGTCGGGTCGCCGCGAGCGACCCGACCATTTCTGCTCACGAAGTCGGGCCCGCACCGCCGCACCCCGCGTCACGCGGGGTCACACGGCACGCCCGGGATCGACCGAACCTGGGAATCGTTGACCTCAACCATGGTTCAGGTCATACGTTGGGACATGGCCGCGGAGCCGCGGCCCTCCCCATCGAAGGAACGACCACGACTCCCATGCCCGACGCAGCACCGGCGAACATCGCGGACGCCTACAAGGCCGCCTTCCGTGGACACCCGGCCGGTGTCGCCGTCATCACCGCCGAAGGCCCCGACGGTCCGACCGGCCTCACCGCATCGAGCGTCGCGAGCGTGGCGATCGACCCGCCCGTGCTCGTGTTCTCGCTGTCCACGAACTCCGGGTCAGCCGGGGTCGTGCTCGGCGCCCCGATCTTCGTGGTGCACCTCGTCGACTCGCTCGGCGTCGCCCTCGCCCGTCGCTTCGCCTCCACCGGCAGCCCCGCCGCGGACGACCCGATCTGGGGCACCCTGCCGTCGGGGGACCGCTACCTGCCGAGTGCCGCGAGCGCCCTGCGCTGCCGGCCCCTCTCGACCACGCCGATCGGCTCGTCGACCGTCGTCGTCGCCGAGGTCCTCGACATCGTCGTCGGCCTCGAGCGGGGCGAGCCGCTGGTCTACCACAACCGGGAATTCCACTCCCTCACCGATCGTTCCCGGCTCTCGTGAGCCGCGGAGCACCATCCGCACACCACTGATCGAAAGGAACTCACATGGCTGAGTACACCCTGCCGGAGCTGCCGTACGACTACGCCGCACTCGAGCCGCACATCAGCGGCAAGATCATGCAGCTGCACCACGACAAGCACCACCAGACCTACGTGACGGGTGCGAACACCGCGCTCGAGCAGCTCGCCGAGGCCCGTGAGTCCGGCAACCTGGCGAACGTCAACAAGCTCGAGAAGGACCTCGCGTTCAACCTCGGTGGCCACGTCAACCACTCGATCTTCTGGACCAACCTCGGCCCGGACACGAAGGTCCCCGAGGGCGAGCTCGCCGCGGCGATCGACGAGTTCTTCGGCTCGTTCGAGAAGTTCCAGGCCCAGTTCACCGCCGTCGCCACGGGCATCCAGGGCTCCGGCTGGTCCGTCCTCGCCTGGGACACCGTCGGCCAGAAGCTGACCACGTTCCAGCTGTTCGACCAGCAGGCCAACGTGCCGTTCGGTCTCGTGCCGATCTTCATGCTCGACATGTGGGAGCACGCCTTCTACCTCGACTACCTCAACGTCAAGGCGGACTACGTCAAGGCCGTGTGGAACATCGTCGACTGGGAGAACGTCGCCGCGCGTTTCGCGAACGCGAAGTCGCAGAGCTTCGTCACCCTCTGAGGCGGGCGCAGCGGGTCACGGTGGTGACCCGGTGAACGACGGGAGGCGCGGTGCCGGCTGGCACCGCGCCTCCCGTCGTTCGTCGGTGCGCGTCGACTGCTCAGGCCGACTGGAAGTGGGCCCCGGCGACCAGCTTGTGCGCGATCGCGCGCAGCGCGGCGTCGGGCGTCGCCCGCTCGCGGTCGACGATCGTGCCCCACTGCACGCCCCGAGCCGCGAGGACGGCACCGCGGGCCGCCCGTTCGGCATCCACCGCGCCGTAGCCGTGTTCGGCGCACCAGGCGGCGATCGCGCTCACCTGCGCGCGGTGGAAGGTGCGCTCGCGATCACGGCCGTCGAGCGACTCGACCGATCCGAGCTCGAAGGTGAGCCGGGCGGCGAGGGAGCGCTCGGGGTCGTCGAGTCCGCCGAACACCGCGATGAGGTAGTCGGTCAGCCCGAGGTCGTCGGCGCCGGGGTCGAGCGTGACGTCGGAGACCGATTCCGCCAGGTGGTCCACCACGGCGTCGATCAGGGCTTCGCGCGTGCCGAAGTGGTACACGATCGGGTACGCGCTCGTCCCGAGCACCCGGCCGAGGCTACGGACGGAGACGTCCTCGAGCTTGGTGTCCTGCAGGTGCTCGGCCACCTTCGCGATGATCGCCGGCTTGAGTGTCGGGTCGGGCTTGCGGGGCATGGCGTCTCCAACGAGCGTGATGGGCAGTACGCGACCGTTCACATACGATCACAGAGTATATTACTGGCGATCGCCGGGAAACAGCCGGGAATCCATAACGGGTGCAAGGGATTTGTGGCGAGAAGCGGAGTTTTACTCGATTCCACGTAGGATGGGGCCGATGTCCATGCCTCCAGAGCGCCCTGTGGCCCCGTCGCGCCCCGAGGCACCCCGTGCCGGGCGGGCGGTCGCCGGACGCCGTCGCGGGGCGGGGAAGCGCTTCCTCGTCGTCGGCGACGTCCTGGACGGGGTGCTCGTGCACACCACGGCCGCGAGCATGGGTGCACACGACCCGGCCGCGGTCATCCGGCACCGACCGGTCGGCGCCGCGGGCAACACCGCGACGTGGCTCGGCTGGCTCGGCGCCGACGTGGACCTGGTGGGGCGGGTCGGCGTCGACGACGTCTACCGGCACGAGCGATCGCTCGCCGACGCCGGCGTCCGCGCGCACATCCGCTACGACGCCCGGACCGCGACCGGCGCCGTCGTGTCCGTGCGGAACGGCAGCGGTCGGACCGCGATGTCCGATCCCGCAGCGAGCGGGGTGCTGTCGGCGGAGGACCTGCCGGTCGACCTCGTGGCGCGCGCGGACATCGTGCACCTGACCGGCTCGGCGATGCTCGGCGGAGGCGGTCCGGACCGCATCGCGGCACTCGTCGCCCGGGCCCGGTCCGGTTCCGCCCGGGTGTCCCTCGACCCCTCGTCCGCCGCGGTGGTGCGTGCGGTCGGTGCGTCGGAGTTCCTCGAGGCGCTCTCCGGCCTCGATGCCCTCTTCCCGAGTGAGGACGAAGCCCTCGCGCTGACCGGAGCCCCCACCGTCACGGAGGCGATCGAAGCGCTCGCCGACCGCGTGCCCCTGGTCGTGGTGACCATGGGGACCGAGGGCGTCCTGCTCGGGCGGCGTGGTCGGACGCCGCAGCGGGTGCCGATCACGCCGGCGACGGTGGTGGACACGCTCGGCGCCGGGGACGCGTTCGCGGCGGGGTTCCTCCGTGCGTGGGCGACCGATCCGGTGCGGGTCGCGGCGGCTGCGCGCGAGGGCACGCGGGTCGCGGCGCGGGCGCTCGGGTTCGTGGGCGGGCGTCCGCCGGTCTGACGCTCGCGCGTCAGCGCTCGCTGGGTTCGGCCCGGACCACCGGCCGCGGCGTCAGCGCTCGCTGGGTTCGGCCCGGACCACCAGGGTCTGCACGAGGCCGGCCGCGAGCGGCGCCAAGCGGATCTCGACGCGTAGCCGACCGGCCGTCCCCGGCAGCCACCAGCGCAGGTGCGACGGGGCCTGGGACTCCTCGGCCACCGGGTCCGCGTCGAGGTCGGCACCGACGGCCGCCACCGCCTCCGCGACGGCCCGGCGGCGTCGTTCGTACGGCACGTCCATCGCCACGTTCGGCGTGCAGATCGCATCGGCGAGGTCGTCGTCCCAGTGGGCCAGGAGGCGCGTCACGGCAGCCTGCGCCGCCCGCGTCGCGTCGATGGTCGGCCCGGTGCCGGGTGCTCGGTCCGCTAGTGCGCGGCCCGCGGATGCACGGTCCGCCGCGGCGGTCGCGCGGGCGGTCAGCACGAGGTCGAGCGCCCGGTCCGCCGCCGCCGAGACCTTCGCCTGCGTGGCGTTCTCGAAGGCGACGACGCCGAGGCCGTCCCGGACCGACCACCGCATGTGCGCCGAGAACCCCGGGTACCCGCCGGAGTGCGAGACGATCTCGCCGAACGCCGGGTCCTGCTCGACGAAGAGCCCGAAGCCGTACGCCGTCGGGCGACTCGAGGTCGGCACCACCGCTGCGGGCACGACCCGCATCGCCTGCTGCATGAGTCGGCGGTCGGCGGGGGCGACCGGTCCGGGCTCGGGCGCCTCGGTGAACGCCGACGCGAGGTGCCGACCCCAGCGGGCGAGGTCCGTGACCGTCGAGAACAGCCCGCCGATCGACGAGAACGCGCCGGGGCCCGACATCGGCAGCGGCTCCCACGTGCCGACGCCCGCCCCGTCAGCGGCGGGCCGCACGCCCGTGACCACGTGACCGCGGGCGTCGTCGGCGCGGAAGACGGTGTCGCGCAGGCCGAGGGTGCCGAGGACGAGCTCGGTCGCGACCTCGGGGAAGGGACGGCCGGCCACGACGGCGATCGCCCGGCCGAGCAACGCGTACCCGGTGTTCGAGTAGGCGAACCGGGTCCCCGGGACCGAGTCGAACAGGAGCCCCGCGCGCAGGACGTCGTCGAGCTCGGCGTCCGAGATCGACTCCTGCCGGTCGGCCCACGGATCGTCGGTCGGGAAGCCGCCGGCCATGGTGAGGAGCATGCGGAGCGTCGGCACGGGGGAGTCGGCGGTGGGCAGTACGACGTCCGCGAAGGCGGGCACGAAGTCCGTGATCGGGGCGTCCAGCCGGACACGGTCGTCCGCGACGAGGGCGAGCAGGGTGGCCGCCGTCACGCTCTTCGTGCAGGAGGCGATCCGGTACACGGTGTCGGCGTCGGGAGCGACGCCGTCGCCGCGGTCGCCGTGCCCGCCCGAGGCGACGAGCCCGGTGCGGTCGAAGACGCCCCAGACGCTGCTCGGAGCGACGCCGCGTTCGACTCGTTCGCGGAACAGCGCGTCGACGTCCGCGATCACCTGCGGATCGGTGCCGCTCACGACCGGCGCATCCGGTCGTACGCGTCGAGTGCCCGCTGCCGGGTCTCCTTGAGGTCGAGCATGGGCTCCGGACGGTCTTCGTCGGCGGGGACCCAGCGGTGCACGTACTCGCGGTGCGGGTCGAACCGCTCGAGCTGCCGGTCCGGGTTGAACACCCGGAAGTACGGCGCCGCGTCGAACCCGGACCCGGCGACCCACTGCCAGTTCGCCGCGTTGTTGGCGGAGTCGGCGTCGACGAGGGTGTCCCAGAACCACTGCTCGCCCACGCGCCAGTCGACGAGCATGTTCTTCACGAGGAAGCTGGCCGTCGCGAGCCGGACCCGGTTGTGCATCGCACCCGACTGCCAGAGCTCCCGCATGCCCGCGTCGACGAGGTCGAACCCGGTCGTCCCGGTCCGCCAGCGGTCGATCTCGGCGTCGGGGACGTCGAGCCAGGGGAAGGCGTCGAACTCGCGCCGGACGTTCACCGTGGTGATGTCCTCGCAGTGGAAGTACTCGTTCCAGTTGAACTCGCGCCAGGCCAGCTGCCGGAGGAACGCCGAGGCGTTCTTGCGCTGCTCGGGCTCGAGCTGGCCGTGCAGGCGGTGCCAGACCTGGTACGGACTGACCTCGCCCCACCGCAGGTGCGGGGAGAGGTCGCTCGTGGCGGCCATCGCGGGTTCGTCGCGCTGGTCGTAGTCCTCGAGCGCGTGGTGCACGAAGTGTTCGAGCCGCCGGTGCGCGCCCTGCTCGCCGGGTTCCCAGGCGTTCCGGAGGCCGCCAGCCCAGTCCGGGTGCGTCGGCAGCAGGTCCCAGTCGTCGAGATCGTCGCTCGCGACCCGGGGCGCCGCGGGGAGGTCACGCGGCTTGGGCAGCGGGTGGCGGGGCTCGGGCATCGCCTGGGCGGCACGCCAGAACGGCGTGAACACCTTGTACGGCTCGCCCTGCCCGGTGAGGACGGTCCACGGTTCCCAGAGCAGGCTCGCGGCGAAGCTGTGCGCCTCGGTCCCGCCGTCGGTGAGCGTCGACTTGATGCCGGCGTCGAGGTCCCGCTCGGCACGGCCGTACCGGCGGTTCCAGAACACCGCGTCGGCGCCGGTGTCGGACACGAGCGCGTCGACGGCCTCGGCAGCGGGCCCACGGCGCAGGACCAGTCGGGACCCGCGTTCTCGGAGTTCACCGTCGAGCGCGGCGAGCGAGTGGTGCAGCCACCACCGTGCCGCAGCCCCGATCGGGCGGATGCCGGGGGACTGCTCGTCGAGGACGTACGCGACCGTGACGTCGCCGCCGTGGTCGATCGCTGCTCGGAGTGCCGGGTTGTCCGCGAGACGGAGGTCGTCGCGGAGCCAGACCAGGGCGCCGGTCACACCGCTGCCGCGTCGACGTCGGACGCCGCCCGGGTCGCGCCACGTCGGGGTGAGGCTGCACCGGCCGCGGTCCGGAGCTTCGTGCAGAGTTCGGTGAGCGTCCGCAGCTCGGCGTCGTCGAGGCCGGCACCGACCTGGTCGGCGATGGTCTGCGCGTGCTGGACGGCGACGGCGCGGTACACGTCGAAGCCGTGCGCGGTGAGGGCCACGATGACGCCCCGGGCGTCGGTGGGGTCCGGCTGCTTCTCGACGATGCCGCGCGCGGTGAGCCGGTCGACCAGGCGGCTGACGCTCGGCTGCGTCAGGAGCAGGTGGCCGGTCAGTTCGCGCATCCGGCAGCGGCGGCCGGGCTGCGTGGAGAGGTTGAAGCAGACGTCGTACTCGTTGAACGAGATCTCGCCGCCCGGGAAGTCGGCGTTGAGCGCGCGCATCACCGTGACCTGGGCGCGGAAGAGCGCTTCCCAGGCAGCGACGGCGGTCGCCTTCTCGCTGCGGCGTGGCTCGTTCACGGTCGCGCTCCCTCTGGTCGTACGGTCATGCCACACTACCGACGGCCTCGGACACGCGATGCTGCTGACGCGCAGCCGTGTCCCCCGGGACGCAACGAGGGCCGGTCATCACGGGGATGACCGGCCCTCTCCCTTGCACCAAGAGTGTCCTGCAATCACATTCCACAGGCGGTGCCACAGCAAACACCGTCTGCACGCACGACTGTATAACGAACGGGTAACGGCGCGCTACCGGACGCGGCGGTCGTTCGCTGCGAGTTCACCAAGAACGACCGATCAGGATCAGAAGAGGTCCGGCGACGGCGTCGAGGCGTAGCGCACGGCGACGTCCGCGTGGCGGTCGAAGCGGTAGCCGACACCGCGCACGGTGCGGACGATCTCCTCGAAGGCGCCGAGCTTCGAGCGGAGGCGACGGACGTGGACGTCGATCGTGCGCTCGTTCGGGGTCTCGTCCTCGCCGTCCGACCACAGGCCGTCGATGATCGCCGAGCGGTCGACGGTCTGGCCCTCGCGGAGGACGAGGAACTGCAGGAGCTCGAACTCCTTGTACGTCAGGGGAGCGGCTTCGCCGTCGAGCGTGACGCGCTTCCGGGAGATGTCGATGACGACCCCGGTCTCCTCCGGCTCGGGCTTCTCGGCCTGCTTGCGCGCGGCCACGGCGGAGCGGTCCTGCAGGGCGAGCCGGACGACGTCGACGTCACGGCCGCCGGAACCCTCGGCGGCGACGGCCACCGCGGCGTAGGTCTCCGAGGTCGGGACGAGCTGCGCGGTCAGGGCCTTGAGCTGCTCGACGACCGCAGCGAGGGTGGTGCCCGCCGCCGCTGCCTTCGCCTCGTCGATGCCGACGTAGAGGGCGAAGCCGCGTGCCTCGGTGCCCTCGGGCAGGGCGCGGTTGCGCTGCGGGGCGACGACCGGGCTGGTCGGCACGCCGGTGGCGACGGGCGGGGCGACGGGCTCGCGACGCGGACGGATCGGGGTCACGGTGCCGAGGTCGGTCGGCGCGGGTGCGGCGGTGCGGAGGGCGGTGCGGGGCTGAGCGATGGTGAGCGACATGGCGGTTCTCCGGGCGATGTGGCTGCGGTGTCGAGGTGTGCCGCGGCCGTGTCGAATGCGTCGGTCCGGGTACGGCGAGTGCCGTGGGCCCTGCGGTCCTGCTGCGGACCGGGGCCGACCCGGGGGTACGGGGGACAGACCTCGTGACGTGATGCGCGTCGTCGACGTGGTCGTCACCCGGGGATCACGCTCGCGCGACGGGGGTGGTGTCGCGGGGGATCCGGCTGGAACGGGTGCCGATCAGGCACACATTCGACAACGCATGACGGCCGTGGCCGGCATCATCATGCCGGCGGTCCCCTGGGCCTCGGAGAGGACGCGGGTGGACACGGTTGCAGTCATGGGACGAGTATCGGTGGGATACCAACGTCGTGTCAACCGTCCGCACGGACGGTGCGTTCTGCGAACGCACCGTCACGACGGACTGGAGGCGCGGTGCCAGCTGGCACCGCGCCTCCGGTCGGAACGTGGTCGCGTCTACTCGGCGAGTCCGTAGAGGCGGTCGCCCGCGTCGCCGAGGCCTGGAACGATGTAGCCGTTCTCGTCGAGCTTCTCGTCGAGCGCGCCGAGCACGATCGAGACGTTGCGGTCGCCCACGGCGGCCTCGACCGCGGCGAGCCCCTCGGGCGCGCCGAGGATGCAGACGCACGTGACCTCTTCCGCACCGCGGTCGAACAGGAAGTCGATCGCGGCCGCGAGGGTGCCGCCCGTCGCGAGCATCGGGTCGAGGACGAAGCACTGCCGGCCGGAGAGGTCGTCGGGCAGGCGCTCGGCGTAGGTCTGCGGCTCGAGGGTCTCCTCGTTGCGCGCCATGCCGAGGAAGCCGACCTCGGCCGTCGGGACGAGCTTGACCATGCCCTCGAGCATGCCCAGCCCGGCACGCAGGATCGGCACGACGAGCGGGCGCGGCTTCGCGATCGAGACGCCCATGGTGTGTGCCACCGGGGTGTCGATCGGCGTCGCGGTGACCCGGACGTTGCGCGTCGCCTCGTACGCGAGGAGCGTGACGAGCTCCTCGGTGAGGGCGCGGAACGTGGGGGACGGCGTCGTACGGTCGCGGAGCACCGAGAGCTTGTGGGTGATGAGCGGGTGGTCGGCGACGTGGACTCGCATAGGGTCGAGCCTACCGTGCTGCCGACCGCCAGGAGGTTCCGTGGAAGCACCCGCCGCCCGCCCGTTCGTCCCCGCGATGGAACGCGCGCTCGACGAGGCCCGCGCGTGCCTCGCGACCGGGGACGTCCCGGTGGGGGCGGTCGTCCTCGACCGGGACGGCGCGGTGGTCGCCGTGGGACGGAACGAGCGCGAGGCGCGACAGGACCCCACGGCACACGCCGAGGTCCTCGCGCTCCGGGCGGCCGCGGCGGCGATCGGCGACTGGCACCTCGAGGAGCACACCCTGGTGGTGACGCTCGAGCCGTGCCCGATGTGCGCCGGTGCGGTCATGGCGGCCCGGGTGCCGCGGATCGTGTTCGGCGCGTGGGACCCGAAGGCCGGCGCGAGCGGGAGCGTCTACGACGTCGCGCGGGACCGCCGGCTGCCGCACCGGTCCGAGGTGATCGGCGGGGTGCTCGAGGGGGAGTGCGCCGCGCTGCTCGACGCGTTCTTCGCCGAGCGTCGCTGACCTGTGGGCGTCACTTCCAGAGGACCGCGACGAACACGTTGACGATCGCGAGCGCCCCGGCCGAGTGGAAGAACGGCAGGGCGGCCTTCGCCGTCGCGGTGCCGGCGTCCGCTCGCTTCTGACGCGCCCGCGCGACGAGCGCCAGCACGAGTGCGACCGCTGCGATGACGAGCTTCACGCCGAGCTTGACGTGGTTCGCGCCGCCGTCCTGCGTCGCGTCGATGATCCCCATCATCCCGAGGCCCGTGACGAGCTGCACGACGAGGCCGGTGATCGGCCAGGAGGTCTGGAAGCCGCGCTTGCGGCGGACCTGCACCAGGAAGGCACCGATGACGGCAGCGAGACCGAGGAAGTGGAGGACGAGCAGGATGCTGAAGAGCGCCGACATGTGACCATCGTGGATGACCGGCCACGGCGCTCGCCAGCAAGGTTCCCCTTAGTCTGCGGCGCGGATCACGATCGCCTCGGTCGGCGGTCGGGGGCCCGTCCGGAGCACGTCGGGTTCGACGTAGATGACGCGTGCGATCGGCACCGCCTGGCGCACCCGGTGCTCGACCGTGTCGATGCCGGCGGCGACGTCGCCGAGCCGTCGGTCGCCGTCCACCGCGACCTTCACGCCGACCATGAGCTCGTCGGGGCCGAGGTACAGGGTCTTGATGTGGATGATCGAGTCGACCTCGGGACCGTCGAGCACCGCGTGCTTGATGCGCTCGACGTCGGCCGCGGTGGCACCCTCGCCGACGAGGAGGCTCTTCGTCTCGATGCCGAGCACGACCGCCACGGCGATGAGCAGCGCGGCGATGAAGATCGTGCCGATCGCGTCGAACACGCCGTTGCCCGTGATCGCGGTGAGGCCGACGCCGAACAGGGCGAAGACGAGGCCGAGTAGTGCCGCGGTGTCCTCGAGCATCACGACGGGGAGCTCCGGGGCCTTGGCGCGGCGGACGAACTGCACCCAGCTCTGCCGGCCCTTCTGCGGTCGTGCTTCCTTCAGTGCGGTGCGGAGGGAGAAGCCCTCGAGCCCGATCGCGATGACGAGCACCACGAGCGGCAGCCACCAGTTCTCCAGCGGGTGCGGGTGGGTGAGCTTCTCGATGCCCTCGTAGAGGGAGAACACCCCGCCGACCGAGAACAGGATGATCGACACGACGAACGCGTACACGTAGCGCTCACGCCCGTAGCCGAACGGGTGCTCCTCGTCGGCGGCACGCCGGGCACGACGGCCGCCGAGGAGCAGGAGGAGCTGGTTGGCGGAGTCGGCGAGGGAGTGGACGCCCTCGGCCAGCATCGACGCGGAACCGCTGATCGCCGCGGCGATGAACTTCACGATCGCGATCCCGACGTTCGCACCGAGTGCGGCGAGGATCGCCCTCGTGCCTCCAGAAGCGCTCACAGCTGTCCCCTTCTCCCGATCTGTTGGACGATCCTAGGCGAGGGCGCTCGGTAGGGTCTGGGGCATGACAATCGAACTGCCCCGCACCGCCCTGCTCGGCGTCGGCTCCATGTCCGGCGCGGTCCTCGACGGCCTGCTCGCCGCCGGTCTCGACCGGGCCACCGTGACCCTGACGACGAAGTCGGAGCAGTCCGCCGCGGCACACCGGGAGCGCGGCCTGGACGCCACCGCCACCGACACCGATCCCGACGCGAACCGGGCAGCGGTGCGCGGCGCGTCGCTCGTCGTGCTCGGGGTGAAGCCCTACGCGATCGGTGCCCTGCTCGACGAGGTCTCGGCGGACCTCGAGCCGGGGACCGTCGTCGTGAGCGTCGCCGTGGGGACGACGACCGCGAGCATGGAGGCGAAGGTGCCGACCGGTGTCCGGGTCGTCCGAGCGCTCCCGAACACGCCGATCGGCGTCGGGCACGGGGTGACCGGGATCAGCGCCGGTGCCTCCGCGGACGCCGACGCCGTCGCGCTCGCGTCGTCGGTGTTCGACGCGTCCGGTGTCGTGATCGAGGTGCCGGAGTCCCAGCTCGACGCGCTCTCCGCCGTCTCGGGCTCCGGGCCCGCCTACGTCTTCCTCCTCGTGGAGCAGTGGCAGCAGGCCGCCGAGTCGCTCGGGTTCTCCCACGACCAGGCCGAGGCGATGGTGCAGGGCACGCTCCGCGGTGCCGTCGAACTGCTCGCCGCCTCCGGCAAGGAGCCCACCGACCTGCGGAGGGCCGTCACGAGCCCGAAGGGGACCACCGAGCGTGCCGTCGCGGTGCTGCAGGACGCCGATCTGGCGGGGACGTTCGAGCGGGCGTCCCGCGCGGCGATCGCCCGCGCCGAGGAGCTGGCGAAGGGCTAGCGACCAGCGGGCTGGTGTTCCTCGGGCCGCCCCTCGGACGCGACGCCCTCGGCAGCCGGGGACGGCGCGGTCGGTCGGGCACGTCCGGCCCGGACCATCGTCCAGACGACGAGCACCCCGGCGAGCACGGTGAGCACCGACCCACCGATCGTCACCGCGTGGTCGAACGCCACACCCTGGGCGTGGGTCCACGGCGTCGCGGTGAGCGACCCGGTGAACACGGCACCGAGCACCGTGCCGGCGATCGCCACCCCGACGGCCGAGGCCACCTCGGAGGAGGTGTCCACGAGCGCGGCGCCGATCGTCGTGCGGTCCTCCGGCAGCCCGCGCAGGACGTTCGTGCCGGCGACCACCCCCACGACCCGCATGCCCGCGGCGACGAGCACGAGCGCCAGGGCGATCCACCCGTAGCCGAGCGGCCCGAGCACCGTGTACACCGCGAGCCCGACGACCACGGCGGCCGCGCTCGACCAGGCGGCGTGCCCGAGGCCGACGCGCCGGACGAAGGGTCCGACGAAGGCGCTCCCGGCCACGAGCACGGCGACCTGCGGGAGCATGCCGATCGCGGCGAGGGCCGGCGGCCACCCCCAGGCGAGCTGCAGGTGCAGCGTCACCAGGTAGCCGAGGCCCGCGACCGCGAGGCCCGTAGCCGCCTTGTAGGCGAGGCCGCTCGAGACCAGCGGCCGGGCGACGAGCGCGAGGTCGAGCAGCGGGTGCTCGACGCGGCGCTGTCGCACGGCGAACCAGACGCCGCCGCCGATCGCGCCGGCCGTGGCCGTCCAGGCCGTCCAGTCGTCGAGCCCGCCGTCGGCGAACCGCGTCGGCGCGACGAGGGCGAGGACGATCGTCACGGTCCCCAGTGCCGCTCCGGTCCAGTCCACGGGAGCCCGGTGCAGCCCCGCCGGATCGTCCGCGGTGACGCCGACGCGGATCCCCACGAACGCGAGTCCGGCGATCGGGACGTTGACGAGCAGGAGCACCTGCCAGGGCGCGACGGCGAGGACGAGTCCGCCCACCGTCGGTCCCACCGCGAGCCCGACGAGCCCGACGGTGGAGATCACCGTGATCGCCCGGACCCGCCGCTCGTCGTCGTCGAAGAGCCGGAACGCGAGGGCCATCGACCCGGGGGTGGTCATCGCCGCCGCGATCCCGGTGGCGACCCGGACGGCGATCAGCTGGTCGGCGGTGGTGACGAACGCGGTCGCGAGGCTCGCCAGCCCGAGGAGCACGAGCCCTACGAGCATCACCTGGCGTCGGCCGTACCGGTCCGCGACGGCACCCGCAGCGAGCATGAGCCCGCCGAACACCACCGAGTACGCCGTCGTCACCCACTGCAGCCCGGTCGCGCCGACCTGCAGCTCACGACCGATCGTGGGGAGCGCGACGTTCAGGACGGAGTTGTCGAGCATCTCGAACAGGAAGACCGCGGCGAGCCCGGCGAGGGCGACACGCGATCCGCGCAGGGATCGGGGAGAGTGGGGGGACCGGACGGCGTTCATGCGTCTAGGTTAAGTCAGTAAACTGAGTGAGTCAAGCAGCGAGGAGTCCGCATGCCCAGGAGCGCGCCCCGCGGCGGGCCGGAGACCCGTGCGCGGATCGCCGAGACCGCGTCCGGGATGTTCGCCGAGCACGGCTTCGACGGCGTCACCGTCGCGCAGGTCGCGAAGGCCGCCGGGGTCTCGAGCGTCACGGTCTTCAAGCACTTCCCGCGCAAGGAGGACCTGTTCCTCGACCGCTCCGCCGAGACGGTCGCGCTGTTCGTCGCAGCCGTCGAGGACGTTCCACGTGACGAGGCGCTCGACGCGCTCGAGGCGCTCGCACTGCGCCTGGTCGACGAGCGCGCGCCGGTCTCCGGGCTGGCGCCCGGCGCACACGCGTTCTTCCGGACGATCGCCGACTCGTCCGCCCTGCAGTCGCGCGCGCTCGAGCTCGTGGCGGGGGCGCAGCGCGCGCTCGGGGACGCCGTCGGCGACCGACTCCTCGCAGCGCTCTTCGTCGCCGGCTACGCCACGGTCTTCGTCGGGACGGCACGTGCCGTCCTCGCGGGGGAGGACGACGACACCGTCGTCACGGCGCACCGCGCCGGGCTGGAACGGCTCTTCCGCGCACTCCGGGACGGCGTCGCGTCCGCGACGTGACCGGCTGACGGACTGGAGGGACGGTGCGGGCCCGCCCCGCGCCTCCTGTCCGTCCCGTCCTCACTCCAGGGCGGCGAACCGTTCCAGCGCGCTCTCGGTCCCCGAGACGATGATGACGTCGTTCTGGCCGATCACGCTCTCCGGCGTCGCCGGGACGAAGGCCTCGCCGGGGGTCTTGATGCCGAGCACGGTGAGGCCGAAGCGCGTGCGGATCACCGTGGTCGCCAGGTCCTTGCCGCGGACCGACGCCGGCGGGAACATCTTGACCACGGCGAAGTCGTCGTCGAACTCGATGAAGTCGAGCATCCGGCCGGACACCAGGTGCGCGGTGCGCTCGCCGGCCTCGCGCTCGGGGTAGACGACGTGGTTCGCGCCGATGCGGGACAGGATCGTGCCGTGCGACCGGCTGATCGCCTTCGCCCAGATCTGCGGGATGCCGAGGTCGACGAGGTTCGCGGTGATGAGCACGCTCGACTCGAGGTCGCTGCCGGTCCCGACGACGGCGATCGGGAAGTCCTGCGCACCGATCTGCCGCAGGGCGTCGATGTCGGTCGCGTCCGCCTGCACCGCGTGCGTGACGCGGTCCGACCACTTCTGCACGAGGCCGGCGTCGGTGTCGACGACGAGGACCTCGCGGTCCTGCCGCTCGAGCTGCCCGGCGGTGGCGGCGCCGAACCGTCCGAGGCCGATGACGAGCACCGGAGCGTCGTGGCTGACGGCACCGAGCGGGTGCGGACGGTTGCGGTCAGCCAACGATCGGCCTCTCCTCGGGACGGCGGAACAGTTGCCGGCTCTGGCTGGCGGCCAGTGCAGCGGCGATGGTCACTGTACCGACACGGCCCAGGAACATCGTCGCCGCGAGCACGTACTTGCCGGACTCGGGCAGGTTCGCGGACACCCCGGAGGACAGCCCGCACGTCGCGAACGCCGAGATGACCTCGAACAGCACGCGGTCGAGGGACTCGTGGGTGATCTGCAGGAGCACGACGGTCGCGACGGCCACGATGGTGGCGCCCCAGAGCACGACCGCCACGGCCACGCGCAGGACGTCGCTCGGGATGCGCCGACCGAACGCCTCCATGCTCTGGCGCCCGCGGGCCTCGGCGACGGCGGCGAGGAACAGGACCGCGAGCGTCGTGACCTTGATGCCGCCGGCGGTCGAGGCCGAGCCGCCGCCGATGAACATGAGCATGTCCGTGACGAGCAGGCTCGATCCGTTCAGCTGGTCGAAGTCGACGAGGGAGAAGCCGCCGGACCGGGTCATCGTGGAGAGGAAGAGGGCCTGGAACGCGGTGCGGCCAGCGCCCTCCTCGCCGAAGGTGGTCGGGTTCGATGCCTCGAGCGCGATGTACACCGCGGCGCCGCCGACGAGCAGGACCGCGCTCGTCGCGAGCGTGAGCTTCACGTGGATCGGCCAGCGGCGCGGCGTGCGGAGCTGCTTCGTCAGGGCACGGATCACCGGGAAGCCGATCGAGCCCGCGACCACGCCGACCATGAGGAGCGAGAGGAACCAGTAGTCGTGCGCGAACGGGGTGAGTCCGCTGGCGTTCGGCGCGAAGCCGGTGTTCGTGAACGCCATCGCCGCGTAGTAGAAGGAGTCCCCGACCGCCGTCCAGAAGGGCATCCCGGCGATGAGCACGGACGGCAGCAGGAGGAGCCCGAGGACGATCTCGATCGACAGGGTGCTCACCGCGACCGTCGCGAGCAGGGTGCCGACCTCGCCGAGACGGACCGCCTGGCCCTCGGGCACGGCGCCGTGGTGGGTCCGCAGGGGGTTCGAGTCGCCGGCCGCCATGAGCTTCGCGCGGAGGCCGAGCTTCCGGGTGACGAAGAGGCCGAGGATCGAGGCGAACGTCAGGACGCCCACGGCCCCGATCTGCGTGCCGATCACCACGAGGGTCTTGCCGAACACCGACCAGTGCGTCGCCATGTCCACGGTGGCGAGCCCGGTGACGCAGACCACCGACGCCGCGGTGAAGAGTGCGTCCGCGAAGTGCGTCGAGCGTCCGTCCGCCGCGGCCCACGGCGTCATGAACAGGCTCGTGAAGACGAAGATCAGCGCCACGAAGACGACGATCGCCAAGCGGGACGGCGACGAGCGGAGGGCGGTGCCGAGACGGGACGGCCGTCGACGGGTCGCTCCCGCCGAGCGGGACGGCGGCTCGTGTCGGTCGAGCATCGTATGCCTCCGTGGACATGGGCGGGACGGTTCGTCATGGTACATCCGTGACGCCCCGGCTAGCCTTGCCCCATGGCCGACATCTTCAGCGTCGTGGCGGACCCCACCAGGCGTGAACTGCTCGGGACGCTCCTGTCCGCGTACGGCTCGGACGTCACCGGCGGCGAGCTCAGCGTCGGCCAGCTCGTGGAACGCCTCGGCGTCAGCCAGCCGACCGTGTCGAAGCACCTGCGCGTGCTCCGCGACATCGGCCTCGTGACGAGCCGCGAAGAGGGGCAGCACCGCTACTACCGCCTCGACCCGGAGCCGCTCGTCGGCATCGAGGAGTGGGTCCTCCCGTTCACCGGCGCGGTGGACGCCGACGGCACCCCGGCCACGACGGCATGGACGCTCGACGGGCAACCGGTCTCGGTCCGACGCTCCGGCACGGCGGGCAAGGCCACGGTCGAGGTCGGCACCGAGCTCGGCCGCGTGATGGCCGAGGCGTCCTACCGCGCGACCGCGGCGCTGTCCGGCGCGCAGCAGGGCTGGGAACGGGTCGTCGACCGCAGCCGGAAGCGCTTCACGCGTCGTGGCGACGAGGACTGAACGGGACCTGGACACCGGGTCGCACCGGCCCCTACAGTTGCCAGTGACCACACAGGTCACACCGATTTCCCGAAGGCGGACCATGACCGGCAGTTTCGACGACGTGCGCTTCCTCACCGTCGCTGAGGTCGCCGAGATGATGCGCGTCTCCAAGATGACCGTCTACCGCATGGTCCACGCGGGGGAACTCCCCGCCATCCGCTTCGGCCGGTCCTTCCGCGTCCCGGAGTCCGCCGTCGCGGACGTCCTGCGCGGTGGCATCGCCGACGTCGGCTAGGCGGGTCCGAACCGGCCCGTTCGACATCGCGTCAGGCCTCCGCTAGACTCGGCGGGGTTGTTTTTCCGCGGTCTCGTTGGCCCGGTGTCCACACAACATCAGTCCGAGTGAGGTCCGTATGGGTTCTGTCATCAAGAAGCGTCGCAAGCGCATGGCGAAGAAGAAGCACCGCAAGCTGCTTCGCAAGACGCGCCACCAGCGTCGCAACAAGAAGTAGGCCCCGAGCCTGCAGCGTCACGCCCCGGTTCGCCGGGGCTTTCGCGTTTCCGGGGGCGGATATGGTGGTCCCATGCCCGCCGTGACCCTGCTGACCAAGCCCGGCTGCCACCTCTGCGACGACGCCCGTCCGGTCGTCGAACGCGTCGTGGCCGAACACCCGGGGACGACCCTGCAGGAGCTGTCCATCCTCGACGACGACGCCCTCCGCCTGGAGTACGCGGAGGACATCCCGGTCGTCCTGGTCGACGGGCGTGTCCACAGCAACTGGCACGTCGACGCCGACCGGCTCCACCGTGCCCTCGAGAAGGCCGAGGCCCGCGCATGATCCACCACGTCGTCTCCTGGACCCTGCGCGAGGACCTCGACCGCGCACAGTCCGTCGAGCGGATCCGCGAGCTCCTCGTCGGGCTGATCGGCACCGTCGGCTCGATCCGTTCCCTGCAGGTCGTCGAGAACGTCGCCTACCCGGGGAAGAACCAGGACGTCGCCGTCGTGGCGACCTTCGACGACCTCGCCGGCCTCGACGAGTACCAGGTGCACCCGCAGCACCAGGCCGCGGCAGCGGAGATCCGTGGCCTGGTCACGGGGCGGGCGGCCATCGACTGGGAGAGCTGAGCCGCGCCTCCAGGCCCGCGCCGCGCGCGCCGCGCTCGCTTCGTGAGCAGAAATGGTCGCCTCCCGACTCGGGAAGCGACCATTTCTGCACACGAAGGCCGGCGGCCGTGCCGCGGACTACGGGGTGAGGCGCGTCGGGCCGCGGAACAGGTACGTGACCTCGCGGATGGACGGCTCGTGCAGCGCGAGCATGAGCACGCGCGCCAGGCCCATGCCGAACCCACCGTGCGGCGGCACGCCGTAGCGGAAGAAGTCGAGGTACCAGCCGAGCTCCTCGGGGTCGAGGCCCTTCTCGACGGCCTGCGCCGTCAGGGTGTCGACACGGTGCTCGCGCTGTGCACCCGTCGAGATCTCGGCACCGTTGAACAGCAGGTCGTAGCTGTTCGTGAGCGTCGGGTCGTCGGCGTGACGCATGTGGTAGTACGGGCGGATCGACGCGTCGTAGTCGGTGACGAAGACGAACTCCGAACCATGCGTCTCCTTCGCCCAGGCGCTCACGCGGCGCTCGCCCTCGGGATCGAGGTCACCGTCGGCGCGGACGACCTCGTAGCCGCTGTCGGCGACGATCTTCCGGGCCTCGGCCAGGGTCACGCGGGGGAAGGGTGCGGTCGGGACGACGAAGTCGAAGCCGAAGACCGCTTCGATCTCGGTGCCGTACTTCTCCTTGACGGCGGTGAAGCCGGCGACGAGGAGCTCCTCGTGCATGGCCATGACGTCCTCGTGCGACTCGACCCACGAGATCTCGGCGTCGACGCTCGTGAACTCGGTCGCGTGGCGGCTCGTGAACGACGGGTCCGCACGGAAGGCGTCGGCGATCTCGAAGACCGCGCCGAAGCCGGCCGGCTGCGCCATCTGCTTGAAGTTCTGCGGCGACTGCGCGAGGTACGCCGTCGTCTCGAAGTACTCGAGCTGGAAGAGCTCGGCACGCGACTCGGACGCCGAGGCCATCAGCTTCGGGGTGTGGATCTCGATGTAGTCGCGCTCGACCCAGTACGTGCGGAACGCGTGCTCCATCGTCGTCTGGATGCGGAAGATGAGGTTCTGCTTGCGGTTGCGCAGGTCGAGGAAGCGCCAGTCGAGGCGCTTGTCGAGCGAGGAGTCGTCCGCGATCGGCGTCTCCGGGACGGCGGCGCTGATGACGGTCAGGTCGCCGACCTTGACCTCGAGCCCGCCGAGCTTGACGCGCTCGTCGTGCTTCAGGGTGCCCTGCACGTGCACGAAGGTGCCGTGCGCGAGGCCGGAGATCGCCTCGGTCGTCGCGAGTGCAGCAGCGGAGGCGTCGTCGCCCTCGACCGCTTCGCGCGTGGCGGGGTTGACGAGCTGTGCGGCGCCGGACTCGTCACGGAGGACGACGAACTGCACCTTCTTCTGGTCTCGGACGGTCTCCACCCATCCGGCGACGGAGACGGGGCCGTCGGGGCGTGCGGCGAGGTCGGCGATGCGGGTGCGTTCGATCACGGTGGTCGAGTCTACCGGTTGCGCCTCGGGCGCCGTCGTCGGGTGCGTTCGTTCCTCCACAGGTCGGCTGGCGTCCGGCATCGTCCACAGGGTGGGCCCGGAGGCGCGGGCCGGGTCCGATGTCTCCGGAGCGTTCCCGACGTGGCCGGGTCGCGAGCTGGAGGGAGGCCCCGCACGACGGCAGGGGTCGAGGGGCTCGCGGCCCGGCCGCCCGCGGCGGGGGAGCTGTCACGGGAGTGAAGCGCGCAGGGTGCCGAGTGTCCCGATGAACTCCTCGGCCATGCCCGCCCGCTCGACGAGCTTCGCGTGCCGCGCCCGCGCGTCCACGAGGAACTCGTCGAGCCGTGCGGCCAGCGCTGGCGCGTTCCCGGGGTCCTTCGCGGCCAGACCGTCGACGACCCGGAGCAGCTCGGCCATCTCGTCCAGCGTGAACCCGAGCGGCTTCATCCGCCGGATCACGAGCAGCCGTTCGAGGTCCTGTTCCGTGTAGACCCGGAACCCGCCGGTCGTCCGTCCGCTCGGCACGAGCAGCCCGACCTCGTCGTAGTGCCGGATCGTGCGGAGGGACATCCCGGCGCGGTCGGCCAGTTCGCCGATGTGCATCGTGGTGCTCACGGGGACGACTCTACCCTCACGTGAGGGTAGAGTTCAGGGCGATGTCCGTGACCACCCACGCTCCCACCGCTCCGAGCGTCCTCAGCGCCCTGCGTTCGCCCCGCCTCCTCACGCGCGAGGTCCTCGCCGGGATCGTCACCGCGCTCGCCCTCATCCCTGAGGCGATCTCCTTCTCGGTCGTCGCCGGCGTGGACCCGGCGGTGGGGCTCTTCTCGAGCGTCGTCATCGCCGTCGTGATCTCGATCGTGGGCGGCCGTCCGGCGATGATCTCCGCCGCTGCCGGGTCCGTGGCGCTCGTGATCGCCCCGCTCGTGCGCGACCACGGGATCGCGTACCTCGTCCCGACGATCGTCCTCGGCGGCCTCATCCAGATCGTGCTCGGCTTCCTCGGGGTCGCCCGGCTCATGCGGTTCATCCCGCGCAGCGTGAACGTCGCGTTCGTGAACGCCCTCGCCATCCTGATCTTCACCGCGCAGCTGCCGAACCTGTTCGGGCCGGACGTGCCGGCGGTGGTCTGGGCGCTCACGGCGCTCGGCGTCGCCGTCATCATCGGGTTCCCGTTCGTCACGAAGGCGGTCCCGGCACCGCTCGTCGCCGTCGTCGTGATCACCGCGATCACGATCCTGTTCGGCGTCGCCGTGCCCACGGTCGGCGACGAGGGTGCGCTGCCGAGCGCGCTGCCCGGGTTCAGCGGCATCACCACGCCGTTCTCGCTGGACACGCTGCAGACCATCGCGCCGTACGCGTTCGGCGTCGCGATCGTCGGGCTCATCGAGACGCTCCTCACCGCGCAGCTCGTCGACTCGATCACCGAGACCGGTTCGAGCAAGTGGCGGGAGTCGTGGGGCCAGGGCATCGCGAACGTCGCGTCGGCCTTCTTCGGCGGCACCGGTGGCTGCGCGATGATCGGCCAGACCGTCATCAACGTGAAGACGGCCGGGGCCCGGACGCGCATCTCCACGTTCGCCGCCGGAGCGTCGGTGCTCGTGCTGACGATCGTCCTGCACGACCTCGTGGCCGAGATCCCGATGGCCGCGCTCACCGCCGTGATGATCATGGTCTGCGTCGCCACCTTCGACTGGCACAGCATCCGCCCCCGCACGCTCCGGCGGATGCCCCTCGGCGAGACGGCGGTGATGGTGATCACGGTCGTGGTCGTCGTCGCCACGGACAACCTCGCGACCGGTGTGCTCGTCGGGGTGGTCGTCGCCGCGCTCGTCTTCGCCCGCCGAGCAGCCCACGTGGTGACCGTCGCGCGTGAGGTCGTCGACGAGCACACGGTCCGCTACCGGGTCCGCGGGGCGCTGTTCTTCGCCTCGTCGAACGACCTCGTCACCCGCTTCTCCTACGCCGAGGACCCCGAGCACGTCGTCATCGACATGTCCGACGCGCACGTGTTCGACGCCAGCACGGTCGCGGCGCTCGACGGGGTCGAGCAGCGCTTCGCCAAGCACGGGTCGACGGTCGAGGTGGTGCACCTCAACACCGGGTCCACGGCGCTCCACGGGCGGCTCTCCGGCGAACTGGGCTGAGTGGTTCCGCATCCGGTGAATCCCCTGTGCGGGCGGTGGGAACCCCTGAGCGACCTACACTGGAACCCATGCCCGCGTCCCGAATCCACCTCGTCCGTCACGGCGAGGTGCACAACCCGGACCGTGTCCTCTACGGGCGGCTCCCCGGCTTCGGGTTGAGCGACCTCGGCAAGCAGATGGCCCTCGCCTCCGCGACCGCGTGGAAGGACGCCGGCATCGACGTCCGGCGGATCGTGGCCTCGCCGTTGCAGCGCACGCAGGAGTCCGCGGCGCCCTGGTCCGAGGCCTTCGGGCTCGAGGTCGCCCTCGACGAGCGGCTCATCGAGCCGACCAACCGGTACGAGGGGCAGCCCCCGGGCTTCACCAAGCGTTCGCTCGGACGCCCGGCCGAGTGGCCCTGGATCGCGAACCCGTTCCGGCCGAGCTGGGGCGAGGCGTACGAGTCCATCGCGAACCGGATGCTCGCGGCGATCGCCACGGCGTGGGAGAGCGTCGACGACGGTGACGTCGTCCTCGTCAGCCACCAGCTGCCGATCTGGATGGTGCACCGCCGTCTCGCCGGCGAGCAGCTCTGGCACGACCCGCGCAAGCGACGCTGCGACCTCTCCAGCATCACCACCGTCGAGCGTGTACCCGCCACCTCGTCCGGTCGGTTCACCGAAGTCGGGTACGCGGACCCGGCGCAGGCCCTGCGCGCGACCGCCATCGACGAAGGAGCAGTGTGATCACCAGCAGGAGCAAGCGGTTCGCGGTGCTCGCGGCGACGGCGGTGACCGCCGCCCTCGTCCTGACGGGGTGCTCGTCCGACAACGACTCGCTGTCGAAGCAGTACGGCAGCGGCACGACCCAGAACTACATCTCCGGTGACGGCGCCGTGACCGAGGTCGCCGCCGACAAGCGCACCGACGCGGTCGACTTCGAGGCGAAGGACATCGACGGCGAGACCCTGTCGTCGAAGGAGCTCAAGGGCAAGGTCGTCGTCCTCAACTTCTGGTACGCCGGCTGCCCGCCGTGCCGTGCCGAGGCGAAGTACCTCAACACGGTCCACGACCAGTTCGCCGACGACGACGTCCAGTTCATCGGCGTCAACGTCCGTGACGAGCAGGCCACCGCCGAGGCGTTCGAGCGCACCTTCAAGGTCGACTACCCGACGGTGCTCGACCAGAAGACCGGCGCGATGCAGCTCGCGCTCTCCGGGCAGATCGCCCCGAACGCCGTGCCCGCCACGATCGTGCTCGACAAGCAGGGCCGCGTCGCCGCCCGCGTCCTCGGTGCGGTCGACGGCCCGGGCATCCTGAACACACTCGTCTCCGACGAGTTGTCGGGCAAGGCTTCCTGACCCGTGTCCAGCAACCCCTTCGCCGACGCGATCCTCAGCGGGCAGATGGCCGTGGCGCTCCCCGTCGCGGCACTCGCCGGGCTCGTGTCGTTCCTGTCCCCGTGCGTGCTGCCCCTCGTGCCGGGCTACCTCGGCTACGTCGGCGGCGTCGCCGAGGGCGGACAGCGCCGCGGTCGCGTGGTGCTCGGGGTGCTGCTGTTCATCCTCGGCTTCACCGCGGTGTTCGTGGCGTACACGACGGTCTTCGGCGCGCTCGGGTTCTGGCTCGTCCGGTGGCGCGACCTCATCACGCAGATCCTCGGCGTCGTCGTCATCGCGATGGGTCTCGTCTTCGTCGGCCGCTTCACCTTCCTGCAGCGCACGATCAAGCCCGGGTGGACGCCCGCGACCGGCCTGGTCGGTGCGCCCCTGCTGGGCATCGTGTTCGGGCTCGGCTGGACGCCCTGCCTCGGCCCGACCCTCGCGGCGATCAACCTGCTCAGTGTCCAGTCCGGCAGCGCCTGGCAGGGCATGTGGCTCGGTGTCGCGTACTGCCTCGGCCTCGGCATCCCGTTCGTCCTCGTCGCGCTCGGCGCCGGCTGGGCCACGGGTGCGATCCGCGCCGTGAAGCGCCACATGCGCATCGTCAACATCATCGGAGGAGCGATCCTGATCGTCATCGGTCTGCTCATGGTCACCGGCATCTGGTCGGCCGTCATGTCGAGCGTCGGGGCGGTGATCCAGACCTTTGTCCCCGCAGTCTGACCCCGACATCGACTCCACCGACACCTCGGCGGACCCGCAGCGACCGTCGGACCACGTCGACGGATCCGGCCCGGAGACGGCTGCAGGCGGGTCGGGCGACTCCGGCGTCAACCAGCCGAAGCTCGGGGCCGTCGGGTACCTCCGCTTCTTCTGGCGGCAGCTCACGAGCATGCGCACGGCGCTGTTCCTCCTCATGCTGCTGGCACTCGCGGCGATCCCGGGGTCCCTGGTCCCGCAGCGCACGGCCGACCCGAACGGCGTCGTCCAGTACAAGGCGGACCACCCGCAGCTCTTCCCGGTCCTCGACAAGCTGCAGGTCTTCGACACCTACACCTCGGTGTGGTTCTCGGCGATCTACCTGCTGCTCTTCGTCTCCCTGATCGGCTGCATCGTCCCGCGCACGAAGCACCACTGGCAGGCGCTGCGCACCCGACCCCCGAAGACCCCGGTCCGCCTGAGCCGTCTGGCCGGCTACCGCTCGGTCGCCGTCGACGGCGAGGGCGTCACGCCGGAGCACGCCGTCACCCGCGCGATGGCGATCCTCAAGCGCTCCGGCTACCGCGTCGAACGCTTCGGCGACTCGGTGAGCGCCGAGCGCGGCTACCTGCGCGAGACCGGCAACCTGGTGTTCCACGCGGCGCTGGTGGGCGTGCTGCTCGCGGTCGGTGTCGGCGGCGGGTTCGGGTACACCGGTCAGCGGCTCCTCGTCGAGGGCCAGACGTTCTCGAACGTGCTCGGCTCGTACGACTCGTTCAACCCCGGTCGCTGGTTCCAGCAGAGCGACCTCAAGGGCTACAACTTCACGCTCGACAAGTTCGTCACCAAGTACGAGGAGCGGAACCTCGACGCCCTCGGCCAGGCGCTCGACTACTCGGCGACGGTCACGACGCAGGAGAAGGGCGGCTCCAAGCAGACGAGCCGACTCGGCGTCAACGACCCGGTGAGCGTCGGCGGCACCAACGTCTACCTCCTCGGCAACGGCTACGCGATGGACGTCACCGTGCGCGACGGCGACGGCAACGTGGCATTCAAGGACACCGTGCCGTTCCTCCCCGAGGACGCGAACTACACGTCGACCGGCGTCATCAAGGTGCCGGACGCGCTGCCGGACCAGCTCGGCATGGTCGGGTTCTTCTACCCGACGGCGTCGAAGCTCTCGACCGGCGCGTACGCGAGCGCCTACCCGGACGACCAGAACCCGCTGCTGACCCTGCAGGTCTACACGGGTGACCTCGGGCTCGACGACGGCGTCCCGCAGAGCGTCTACACGCTCGACACGAGCGGCCTGCAGCAGATCGCGGGCCGCCAGTCCAAGACCGCCAGCGTCGAGCTGAAGCCCGGGCAGACCAAGACGCTGCCGGACGGCGCGGGGTCGATCACGTTCGACGGAGTGAAGCGCTACGTCTCGCTCGACGTCCACCACGACCCGTCGCAGCTGTGGGTCGGCGGCTTCGCCGTGCTGTCCGTCCTCGGGCTCCTCACGTCGCTCTTCGTCCCGCGCCGTCGCGTGTGGGTGAAGGTCGTGCCGCGCCGCGACGGCAGCGCCGACGCCGAGCCGGGCTACGACCTCGAGTACGCGGGCCTCGCACGCGGCGAGGACCCGAACCTCGAACGGGCCGTGGCGGACATCGCCAAGCGCCACACGTCGGACCTCGGAGTTAGGATGCCCCAGTGAACGACATGACCACGAACCTCGCGACCTACTCGGTCGTGCTGACGTACTCCGCGATGGCGGTCTACGTCATCGCGTTCATCGCGTTCGCCCTCGACATGGCGAAGCGGGCCGGCAACGTGACGGCTGCGTCCGACGCCGCTGCGGCGCCCGCCGTCGGCGCGGAGCGGACCGTCGCGACCGTCCAGGGCGGCACCGTCGTCCTCGAGCAGGTCGCCGTCACCGACGAACGAGCCGGGCGCCGCGGGACGAAGTTCGAGCGGGTCGGCATGGCGATGACGATCCTCGCGCTCGTGCTGCACGTCGCGTCCGTCGTCCTGCGCGGGATCGCGGCCGACCGCGTGCCGTGGGGCAACATGTTCGAGTTCTCCCTGACCGGCACGGCGCTGATCACCCTGATCTTCCTGCTCGTGCAGTTCTGGCAGAACCTGAAGTTCCTCGGTGTCTTCATCACCGGCCTGACGATCATCCTGCTCGGCATCGCGACCGTGAACTACTGGGTGCCCGTCGTGCCGCTGCAGCCCGCGCTGCAGTCGTACTGGCTCGTCATCCACGTCTTCGTCGCCATCGCCGGCACGGGCTTCTTCGCCCTCGGCGCCGGGCTCGCCGTGGCGCAGCTCGTGCAGACTTACCGCCAGGGTCGGACCGCCTCGGGCAAGCTCCGCTTCATGGAGACGCTGCCGGACGCCGACCGGCTCGAGGTCCTCACCTACCGTGTCCTGCTCGTCGGGTTCGTCCTCTGGACCTTCACGCTCATCGCCGGTGCGATCTGGGCCGAGCGCGCCTGGGGTCGCTACTGGGGGTGGGACACGAAAGAGGTCTGGACCTTCATCATCTGGGTGGTCTACGCCGGGTACATCCACGCACGTGCGACCCGCGGGTGGCGTGGCGCGCGGTCGTCCTGGCTGGCCCTCATCGGCTTCGCCGCGGTGATGTTCAACTTCTCGGTCGTGAACGTGTTCTTCAAGGGCCTGCACAGCTACTCCGGACTGTGAGCCGGACGGGTCGCTGATGCGGCCCAGGTCGCGACCACCACCGGACGGGAGGCGCGGTGCCAGCTGGCACCGCGCCTCCCGTCCGTCGTCGGCGCGAGTCCGAGGCGCGAGCCCAGGCGCGAGCGCGAGGTCGCGCAATCCGTCGCCCGGCGCGCGTCGGAGCGACCGAACGTGCGACCTCTGCGAACGTGAGCGGCAGGTCGTGCGACCGGGCCGACCCGGGCGGCCGGGCGGCCGGTTAGCCGGCGAGGAGCGCGTGCACCCGCTCGAGCCGCGCGAGCCACCACGCGGCACGCTCCGGCGACGCCGCGTTCCGCTCGAGCAGGTCCTGGTCGACCTCGACCCGCCGCACCGGCACCCGCCCGTCCACCGGCAGCAGCGGTGCCGCCGACACATCCGACGTGAACATCGCCGCGGTGCCGAGCCCCGCGGCGTACCCGGGCGACATCGCCTCGGCCGCGAGGAACGCTCCCATCCCCAGCCCGACCGACGTGTCGAGCGCACTCGACACCACGCAGGGGAGCCCGGCGTCAGCGACGACCGCACGCGCGGCGGTGATGCCGCCGAGGGGCTGTGCCTTCACGACGAGGACGTCGGCGGCACCGGCCCGGGCGACGGCGAGCGGGTCCGAGGCCTTGCGGACGCTCTCGTCCGCGGCGATCGGCACGCCGAGTCCGGCGATCCGCTGCCGGAGCTCGGCGAGTTCCGGCACCGTGCGGCACGGCTGCTCGGCGTACTGCAGGTCGAACGGGGCGAGGCGCTCGAGGGCCTCTGCGGCGGAGTCGACGCCCCAGAGTCCGTTCGCGTCGACGCGGACCGCGGCGGAGGGGCCCATAACCCGTCGGACCTCGGCGACGCGGGCCACGTCGTCGTCGATCGTGGTGCCCGGTTCGGCGACCTTGACCTTGGCGGTCGTGCAGCCCGGGTACCGCGCGAGGAGGTCCGCGACGCCGTCCGGAGCGATCGCCGGCACGGTGGCGTTCACGGGGACGCTGTCCGCGGCGGGCTCGTGCGTCGTCCAGCCGAAGTCGACCGCGGCGCGGAGCCACGCGGCGGCCTCGGCGTCGTCGTACTCGACGAACGGGGAGAACTCGGTCCACCCGGCCGGACCGCGCAGGACGAGGGCCTCGCGCACCGTGATGCCGCGGAACCGCACCCGCATGGGCAGTGCCACCACGTGTGCGTCGGAGAGGAGGTCGTCGAGGTCGGGGAGCACCTGGCCATCATCCCAGGAGCACCCAGGGCACCCCACGGTTCCTCGGAGCGGACCGCCAGGGCAGCGCACTAGTCTGCATCGGTCGGCCACGGTCGGCACCCCAGCACGAACGTCGGCCACGGTCGGCACCCCAGCACGAACGTCGGCCACGGTCGGCACCCCAGCACCAGCACCGAGGACGAGGGAGGACCTGTGGCGCCGGAACCGCAACAGCGCGCGTCGCAGCGATCCGCAGCACCGTCCTCGGCGCGTGCGCAGACCCCGGGCGCGCGTGCGCAGTCTCCGAGTGCGCGTGCGCAGGCCCCCGGTCGCGACACCGGCGAGTTCGCCCGGCTCATGCAGCGGAACACCGTCGACGTCCGGCAGGAAGCCCAGAAGGCGCGCAAGAAGCGCAACCCCGTGGTCGGCAAGATCGCCCTGGGGCTCGCGGTCGTCTCCGCCGCGGTCGACGCGAGCGCCTTCGCCGTCTTCATGGGCGGCGACACCGACTTCGCCTTCGGCATCTGCTTCGTGGTGGTCTTCCTCACGCTCATCGCCGCGGTGCTCGGGTTCGTCGCCGCGGTGGGGTCGTTCGGCCGCTGGTACGGCGCCGTCGGGGTCGTCGTGGCGTTCTTCGCGAACCCGGTGATCCTCATCGTGCTGCTCGTGATCGTCGCCCCCGAGCTGCTGACCGACATGGGCGGTTCGGCCGCGACGGACGGCGCGGGGCTGTAGCACGCGGCGGTAGCGTTGGAGCATGGCTGCTCCCGTCTCCGACCTGTTCGACCCCGACGTCTGGACCGAGGCTCCGATCGCGGAGCAGTTCACCGACATCACGTACCACAAGCACGTCTCCCACGGGATCGTCCGGGTCGCGTTCGACCGGCCCGAGGTGCGGAACGCGTTCCGTCCACGCACCGTCGACGAGCTGTACCGCGCACTCGACGATGCCCGGCAGGACCCGCGTGTCGGCGTCGTGCTCCTCACCGGCAACGGCCCGAGCCCGAAGGACGGCGGCTGGGCGTTCTGCTCCGGCGGCGACCAGCGCATCCGCGGCCGGAGCGGCTACCAGTACGTCGGTGACGAGGGCGCCCCGCCCGAGGGTGTCGACCCGGCGGCGGCGCAGGCGTCGATGGGGCGGCTGCACATCCTCGAGGTCCAGCGGCTGATCCGGATGATGCCCAAGGTCGTCATCGCCGTCGTCCCGGGGTGGGCGGCGGGTGGGGGCCACTCGCTGCACGCGATCTGCGACCTCACCATCGCGAGCGCCGAGCACGGCAGGTTCAAGCAGACCGACGCCGACGTGGGGTCGTTCGACGGCGGGTACGGCAGCGCCTACTACGCCAAGCAGATCGGCCAGAAGTTCGCGCGTGAGGTCTTCTTCCTCGCGCAGGAGTACTCGGCGCAGCGCGCGTACGAGATGGGCGCCGTGAACGCCGTCGTCCCGCACGAGGACCTCGAGCGCGAGGCGATCCGCTGGGGCGAGATCGTGCTCGGCAAGTCCCCGACGGCGATCCGGATGCTGAAGTACGCCTTCAACGCGGTCGACGACGGCATGGTCGGCCAGCAGGTGTTCGCCGGTGAGGCCACGCGGCTCGCCTACGGCACTGACGAGGCGGTCGAGGGTCGTGACTCCTTCCTCGAGAAGCGCGCGCCCGAGTGGACGTCCTTCCCCTGGCACTACTGATGGCCCGTCCGCTGGTCGCGACCGGCACGTCGGACCCGTCGGTCGTGCTGCGGGGCCTGGAGGCGGCGCTCGCCGGCGGCCCCGCCCTGCTCCCGGTCGCGGACGGCGCCCCGGCGTTGCCGACACCTGCTCCGGCCACCGTCCCGCAGCGGGTCGCCCTGGTCGTCGAGACGAGCGGGTCCACCGGCACCGGCAAGCGCGTGGCGCTCTCGTCGGAGGCGCTGCTCGCCGGTGCCGCCGCGGCGGACGCGGCACTCGGGGGCCCCGGCGGCTGGGTGCTCGCGTTGCCGACGCACTACATCGCGGGGCTCAACGTCCTGACCCGGTCGATCACCGCGGGGACGGCGCCCGTCGTCGTCGCTCCCGGGCACTTCGACGCGGGTGCGTTCGCCGACGCGGCCGACCGGCTCGTCACCGGTCGCGGGGCACCGCGGCGCTACACCTCGCTCGTCCCGGTGCAGCTCGCCCGCGTGCTCGACGACGACCGGGCCACCCGTGCACTCGCCGGGTTCGACGCCGTGCTCGTCGGCGGGCAGGCGACCCCGGCGTCGCTCCGTGACCGGGCCCGCGCCGCCGGCGTCCGGATCGTGACGACCTACGGCGCGAGCGAGACGAGCGGCGGGTGCGTCTACGACGGCGTCCCGTTCGGCACCGTCCGCACCGAGCTCGTGGGCGGCGAGCTGTTCCTGTCCGGGCCGATGCTCGCCGAGGGCTACCTGGACGACCCCGACCGCACGGCGGCGACCTTCACCGAGCGCGACGGACACCGCTGGTACCGCACGGGCGACGCCGCCGAGGTCGTCGACGGTGTCGTGCGGGTGCTCGGCCGACTCGACGACGTCGTGATCTCGGGCGGCGAGAAGGTCCCGCTCGGCGCCGTCGAACGGATCGTCCGCGGGCTCGACGGGCAGGAGGGCGCGGTGGTCGCGCGCCGGGCGTCGGGGGAGTGGGGCGAGGTCCCGGTCGTCGTGACCGAGCGGCCGCTCGACCTCGACGTGGTCCGCGCCGCGGTGGGCGACGCCCTCGGGCGGGCCGCACGGCCGGCCGACGTGGTCGTCGTCGAGCGGCTCCCGATGCTCGCGACCGGCAAGCCGGACCGCCGGGCGATCCGCGCGATCGCTGACCCCACCGCCTGACGGACGCGGGTCGACCGCCGATCGCGATCCGTTCCTCCTGGGCCGGCGTCCCGGACGCACGGCGGACGCGGATACGATGGACGGTCGTGGCACGCACGAAGAACACGAACCGGTCCAGGAACCGCTCCGGCAACCCGGCCAAGGCCGCGGCACCGCAGCGCACGAAGCGCCGCGCGACCGCGGGCGACTGGATCGGCGGGGCGCGCCTGCGCACCCTGACGCTCGGCGTCGTCCCCGTCGTGATGGGCACGACGGTCGGGTTCGTGGACAGCGGAGAGGCCGGTGACTTCGGCGACTGGCTCGCGAAGGGCCACCACCTGCCCATCGCGATCCTGGCGCTGCTCGTCGCGCTGTTCCTGCAGATCGGCGTGAACTACAGCAACGACTACTCCGACGGGGTGCGCGGCACGGACGAGTTCCGCGTCGGGCCGGCCCGTCTCACCGGAGCCGGACTCGCGAAGCCCCGCACCGTGCTGACCGTCGCGCTGACGTTCTTCGGGCTCGCAGCCGTCGCCGGCATCGTCATCGTGGTGCTCACCCAGCTGTGGTGGCTCCTGCTCGTGGGCGCTGCCGCCATCGTCGCGGCGTGGTTCTACACCGGCGGCAAGAAGCCGTACGGGTACAACGCGCTCGGCGAGGTCTTCGTGTTCGTGTTCTTCGGACTCGTCGCCGTCCTCGGCACGCAGTTCGTCCTCATCGACCGGGTCACCCCGAGCGGGTGGGCCGCTGCGATCGCCACCGGGTTCTTCGCCTGTGCGGTGCTGATGGTGAACAACATCCGCGACATCGACGAGGACCGTCTCGCGGGCAAGCGCACCCTCGCGGTCGTGGTCGGACGGCCGGTCGCCCGGTTGCTCTTCGGCCTGTTCCTGATGCTGCCGTACGTGGTGCTGCTCTGGTTCGTGCTGCTCTACTTCCGCACCGGGTTCACGTACTTCTCGCTGCTGCTGGCGCTGCCGGCACTCGCGATCGGCGTCTCGTCGCGGAAGCCGCGGGAGCTCATCACGGCGCTCCAGCTGTCGTCGTTCGCGTCGCTCGTGTTCGGCGTCATGCTCGGCATCACGCTCGCCGTCCAGCCGTAGCCAGGCGGGTCAGTCGTCGCGGTGCTCGCGGCGCGCTGCGTGGCGGTCGGCGTCGGAGACCGGCTGCTCGACCGGGGAGTCGCTGTCGGCCGCGTCGACGAAGCCGTCCTCGAAGTCGGTGTCGACGTCGTGCTCCGGCGCCGGTCGACGGTTCGCCAGGCTCTCGGTGACGCGACCGCGCAGCTTCGGCAGGGCGATGTACGAGATGAGCAGCGCCACGAGCGCGGCGACGATCGTCGCCCAGTAGCCGGGCATCGGCGTCAGGAGCAGGAGCAGTGCCAGCGCCGCGGCGAAGATGCCGAGGCGGGCCAGGGTGTACACGAGCCACGCTTTCACCTGCGCAAGTCTACGGATGCGCAACCGGCAGGGACCCCACAGGCTGCCGACCTAGACTCCCGGCCATGATCCGACTGTGGCTGATCGTCGTCGTGGCCGCCGTGGCGTTCACGGTCTACGCGGCCATCGACTGCGCCACGATGCCCCGCGAGCGTGTCCGTTCCCTCAGCCGTGGCGTGTGGGTCCTCCTCGTGATCGTGCTCCCCGTGCTCGGCGGCGTCCTCTGGTTCGTCCTCGGCCGGGCACCGGCGACCCGTCCCGGCGGTGGCTCCGGGTACCGTGGTCCCGAAGACGACCCGGACTTCCTCGGCGGCCCCAGCGGCCCCGAGCAGCACCGCACGGACAAGGACCAGGACGACGAGATCCTCCGAGACCTCGAACAGCAGTTCCGCGAACGAGAACGACGCGCCGACCGAGACCGCCGCGACCAGCACCGCGACGACGACGGCCGCACCGATCGCTGACGGCCTGGCCGGTTCCGGCAGCCCGGCGACCGACTTCGCCGTCGCGCTCCTGACCGAGCTCGCCCGGGCCGGTGTGACCGACGTCGTGGTGAGCCCCGGCTCCCGGTCGCAGGCGCTCGCCCTCGCTGCCGTCGCCGTCGAGCGTGCGGGCGGCATCAGCGTCCACGTCCGGCTCGACGAGCGCACCGCCGGCTTCTTCGCGCTCGGGCTCGCCGTCGAGTCCGGTCGGCCCGCCGCGGTCGTGACCACCTCGGGCACCGCGGTCGCCAACCTGCACCCCGCCGTGCTCGAAGCGCACCACTCCGGTGTGCCGATGATCGTCGTCAGCGCGGACCGCCCCGACGAGCTCCGGGGCATCGGCAGCAACCAGACCACGGTGCAGCCCGGGCTCTTCGGGCCGGCCGTCGCCGTCGTCCGCGACGTCGAGGCACCCACCGCGCACGGGGTCGACGCCGACACCGCCGCCACCGTCCGGGAACTCGTGCGCGAAGTCGTCGCCGCTGCCGCCGGCCACACGGGGCAGCCCGGGCCGGTCCAGCTCAACGTCGCCTTCCGCGAACCGCTGTCGGCCGGGCTCGGCGAGGGGACGGTCCAGCCGGTGCCCGACGACGAGGTCGACCTCGCGTTCGCCACCAGGCGCGTGCACTCCGGTCTGCCGGTCGTGGACCTCGCGCCGGACGACGAGCCCGCGACGGTCGTCATCGCGGGACACGACGCGGGGGCGGACGCCGAGCGGATCGCCTGGGAGCTCGGTGCGCCGTTGCTCGCCGAGGTGTCGAGCGGTGCGCGGTTCGGGCGGAACCTGGTCGTCACCTACCGTGAGCTCCTGCGTGACCCGGACTTCGGCGGCGCGGTCCGCCGCGCCGTCGTCCTCGGCCACCCGACCCTCAGCCGCGAGGTCCCCGCCCTCCTCCAGCGCGCCGACGTCGAGACGATCGTGGTCCGCGGACCGGGGGCCGATCCGTACGACCCGGCCCGCGCCTCCCGGTCCGACGCCGCGACCACCTTCGTGTCGGACGTCCGCGTGACGGGCCGCACCCGGCCGGAGCACCGCGCCTGGGTCGGCCGGTGGGTCGCCACGAGCCGCGCGCTGCTCGGCGGTGGCGACGCCGGCCCCGACCTCGATGCGAAGCGCTCCAGCGACCGCGCCGAGCGCAACAAGTTCCTCCGCGACGAGGTGGCGCTCCGCCGCCGCGCCGTCGACCGCACGATGCTCGCGGACGCCGTCTGGGGTGCGACCTGGCCGCACGACCGCCTCGTGCTCGGCGCTTCGCAGATCATCCGCGTGGCCGACGGGCACGTCGCGGGCAAGGCGATCCGCGTGCACGCGAACCGCGGGCTCGCGGGCATCGACGGGACGATCTCGACCGCGCTCGGGATCGCCGCCGCGCTCGAGCGTTCCACGGCCTCGGTCGGCACGACACGCGTCCTGCTCGGCGACCTCACGCTCCTGCACGACCTCGGGGCGCTCGTGACCGGCACCGAGGAGCACCCGCACCGCGTGCAGGTCATCGTCGGGAACGACGGCGGGGGAGCGATCTTCCGGGGGCTCGAGGTCGCGGCGACGACACCGGAAGCCGACATGCGCCGCATGATGACGACGCCGCAGCACGTCGACGTCGAGCCGGTGGTGACCGGGCTCGGCTGGGAGTACCGGCGCGCGGCGACCTGGGGCGACCTCGAGCGGGTCCTGACGGACCCGGCCGAGCGTGTCGTCATCGAGGTGCCGCTGGCCGACTGAGCGGCACCGGGCCGCGGCCGGCGCGCCGGGCCGGCACCGCGCCTCCTGGCAGTCGACTAGGCGAGCGCGTCGGTGACCGGACGGAACTTCAGGGCCGTCTCGGCGACCTCGCGCGCCGGGTCGGACCCGGCCACGATGCCCGCGCCGGCCCACGCCCGCACGGTGCCGTCGTCGGTGATCCGGGCGCTCCGCAACGCGAGCATCCACTCGCCGTCCCCGTTCGCCCCGAGCCACCCGACCGGCCCGGCGTAGCGCCCGCGGTCGACGCCCTCGAGCTCGGAGACGAGCCGGACGGCGACGTCGGTCGGGGTCCCCGCGACCGCGGCGGTCGGGTGCAGGGCGTCGGCGACGTCGAGCGAGGTCGTGCCGACCGGCAGCGTCGCCTGGACGTCGGTCGCGAGGTGCCACAGGTTCGGCAGCTGCAACCGGAACGGCTCCGGGTCGGCGCGGAGGTCGGACGCGATCGGGGCGAGCGCGGCCAGCAGGCTCTGGATCGCGAAGCCGTGCTCCTCGACGTCCTTCGCGCTCGCGGCGAGAGCCTCGGCGGCGGCGCGGTCGGACACCGGGTCGGTCCCACGCGCCGCACTGCCCGCGAGCACACGCGCCGAGAGTCGGGTGCCGTCGGTCCGGGCGAGGGTCTCGGGCGTCGCCCCGACGATCCCGTCGACGGCGAACGTGACGCACTGCGGGTACGCCTCGGCGAGGTCGAGCAGGATCGCTCGCTGGTCGGCGCCGTCGGGGAGGGTCCCGACGAGGTCCCGTGCGAGCACCACCTTCTCGGCGTCACCGGCGGTGATCCTCCGGACGGCGTCGGCGACCGTCGCGGCGTAGGCGTCCTCGTCGATGGCACCGGGTCGGAGCGCGACGGACACGTGCGGACCGACGTGCGGCACCGGCACCGACGTGCGCGTGAAGGTGAGGGGTTCGGGGTCGAGCGTGGTGTCGACGGCGGTGAGCCAGGCCTTCCCGCGGCGGCGGCCGATGACGACGCGCGGGACGATCAGCACGCTCGTCTCGGTCGAGTCGTCGGCGAACGCGAACGAGCCGAACGCGACGAGTCCGGTGCCGCGCAGCTGCACGGGGTCGTCGACCACGGCGTCGCGGACCAGGGACCGCCAGGCCGCCGAGGCCTCGCGCATCCGGTCCGGGCCGGTGAACGTCCACCGGACGGCCTCGCCGATGCCGACGATCCCGTCGCCGTTCCGGACGAACGCGAGCGGGCTGTCCCGGAGGGTGTGGCGGAGGACGGCGCCCGGGTCGTCGAGGATCCGGGTCGAGACCGTCAGCGGTGGGGCCGCCGTGGTGGTTCGGGTCACCCCACAGATCGTACGCGCCGCGCGGGGAACGTCCGGGCACGACCTCTAGGATGTTGTGGGTGAGCAGAGCGGACCTGAACAAGCGGCCGGACGAGGTGGCGGCCATGTTCGACGACGTCGCCGCGAAGTACGACCTCACGAACGACATCCTCTCGGCGGGCAACGCTCCGCTGTGGCGTGTCGCGACGGTCCGCGCGGTCGACCCCCAGCCCGGCGAGAAGGTGTTGGACATCGCCGCGGGGACGGGCACGAGCGCAGCAGCCTTCGCGAAGAAGGGTGCCGAGGTCACGGCGCTCGACCTCTCCGCGGGCATGATCGCCGTCGGCCGCGAACGCCACCCCGAGATCACCTTCGTCGAGGGCGACGCCGAGCAGCTGCCCTTCGACGACGACACCTTCGACGCCGTCTCGATCTCGTTCGGGCTGCGCAACGTGAACGACCCGATGCAGGCCCTCGGCGAGATGCTCCGGGTCCTCAAGCCCGGCGGTCGTGTCGTCATCTGCGAGTTCTCCACGCCGCCGCTCGCCCTGCTCCGCTTCGGGTACGGCACGTACCTCAAGCGCGTGCTCCCGGGCGTGGCACGGCTGTCCAGCAGCAACCCGGCGGCCTACCGCTACCTCGCCGAGTCGATCGAGGCGTGGCCCGACCAGCAGGTCCTCAGCCAGTGGCTGCGCGGCGTCGGGTTCTCGGTCGTCGCCTACCGGAACCTCACGGCGGGTATCGTCGCACTGCACCGCGGTCGCAAGCCCGTCGCGGGCGAGGTCCGCGAGTCCGTCGCCCGGCGTGCCAAGGCCCGTCGCGAGCACCAGCACACCGGTGAGCAGCCGAGCGTCGACCCCACCGACGCCTGACCGGTCCCTCCACCCCCGAACACGGAGCAGCACTTGAATCCGAGCGTCCCGGTCGCACGTCGCGCACCGAGTCTCCGCGCATCGCTGGGCATCGGCGAGCGACTGTTCGCCACGCCCGCGGAACGCCGGTTCATCGCCGCGGTCGACGACGGCCTCGAGCTCGTCGAGCAGGGGCTCGAGGAAGCCATGCGCTCCACCGACACCCTCGCCGACACCACGAGCCGGTACCTGCTGTCGGCCGGGGGCAAGCGGATCCGGCCGACGCTCACGCTCCTCATCGCGCAGCTCGGTGACGGGGTGACCGACGCGGTCGTGAAGGCCGCCGTGAGCATCGAGACGACCCACCTGGCGTCGCTCTACCACGACGACGTGATGGACGAAGCGCCCGTCCGACGTGGTGTCCCCGCGGCCCACGTGACCTACGGCAACAACGTGGCGATCCTCACCGGCGACCTGTTGTTCGCGCGTGCCAGCCTCATCACGGCCGACCTCGGCACCGAGGGCATCCGGATGCAGGCGGAGACCTTCCAGCGGCTCTGCATGGGGCAGCTCCACGAGACGACGGGCCCCCAGCCCGAGGACGACCCGGTCGAGCACTACATCCAGGTGCTCAGCGACAAGACCGGCTCGCTCATCGCGACGGCCGCCCGTGCCGGCGTGATGTTCTCGGGCGCCGACCGCACGTACCTCGACGCCGTCGGCACCTTCGGCGAGAAGGTCGGCGTGGCCTTCCAGCTCGTCGACGACGTGATCGACCTCGCCCCCGCGAAGGCCAAGACCGGCAAGATCGCCGGCAACGACCTGCGCGCCGGCGTCGACACCCTGCCGCTGCTGCAGCTCAAGCGCCTCGCTGCGACCGGTGCCCCCGACGCGGTGGACCTGCTCGGGCGCATCGAGCGCGACGTGAACGCCGCACCGGACGACGTCGTCGACTCGGCGCCGTACCAGTCCGCCGTGGCCGCCCTGCGCGAGCACGAGGCGACCGCCGCGACCCGTGCCGTCGCGGTCCGCTGGGCGATGGACGCCGTCGACGCCCTCGCCCCCCTGCCGGACGGCACCGTCAAGCGGGCACTCGTCCGCTTCGCCGAGTCCGTCGTCGAACGCAGCCGCTAGCGCCGGACCGCCGCGGTGACCGACGGTCCCGCCCCTCGAACCCCCTCGGGA